>NZ_JBBARU010000011.1:0-70770 GCF_040399605.1 Rhodovarius sp.
ATATGTGAAGGAGATCGATGTGGCCTTCGCCGAGAAGGACAAGGATATCCGCACCGTCTGAACGGCTCATCTCCCGCTCTCCAAGCCCGCAGGCTTGGCAAGCGGGACAGTACCGGAATTTCGCCGCATTCGTCGGCAAGCTTGCGTCACATGGGCGGGCTTTGGTTTAGCGGGGCAAGAGGGGTTGCTATGGCGTTTGGTCTTGCCCGGGTCGAGCCCGGAGCCTCTGCTGCAATCCCATCCGGCGATGGGCGGCGCTGATGCCTGACACCACCCATGCCCTCGGCGGGGTTACGAACATCGCCCCGCCGCCACCGGTGCATGTCGCCATCATCATGGATGGCAATCGTCGCTGGGCGCAGGCGCGCGGTCAGCCCGTGGCCTTTGGCCATAAGGCGGGGGCGGATGCCGCACGCCGCGCCATCGAGGCGGCCGGCCATGCCGGGGTGCGCTGGCTCACCCTCTTCGCCTTCTCTTCAGAGAATTGGCAGCGCCCCTCGGATGAGGTGCAGGAATTGACCACGCTGCTGCGCTTCTACCTCAACCACGAGGTCAAATCCCTCGCGCGTGAGGGGGTGCGGCTGCGGGTAATCGGCGACAGGATGCGCTTTGGCGAGGATATGCGCCGGCTGATCGACCGGGCCGAGGAGGCAACGGCGCATAACACCGCCCTCAACCTCAATGTGGCGCTGAGCTATGGCGCGCGGGCGGAAATCATGGCCGCGGCCCGCGCACTCGCCGCCTCCGTCGCCCGGGGCGAAATAGCCCCCGAAGCGATCGACGAAGCCGCCTTCACCCGCAACCTCACCACTGCGGGCATGCCCGACCCTGATCTGATCATCCGCACCTCGGGCGAGCAGCGCCTGTCCAATTTCCTGCTCTGGCAGGCCGCCTTTGCCGAGTTCATTTTCCTCCCCGTGCTCTGGCCGGATTTTGATGCAGCGCAGTTCCAGGCCGCGCTGCACAGCTTCGCCAGCCGTGAACGTCGCTATGGGGCCCGTTTTCCTTGATGGCGGCGGTGGCGCCTGCTGGTACCGGGCCATGGCGAGATTTGCGCACCAGGCTGCTCTCGGTGCTGGTGCTAGGGCCGGTGGTTCTGGCCTGCCTCTGGTGGGGCGGGGCGTGGTTTGTGGGGCTCATGGCGGTGACCTTGGCGGGGCTTGCCTGGGAATGGGTGCGCCTTTGCGGTGGCTCGGCCTTGGGGCCGGCGGGTCTGGGCTTGCCGGTGGTCATTCTGCTGGCGGGGGGGCTGGCTGGGCTGGGCCTGCCCTGGCTGGGGGCGGTGGTGCTGCTGCCGGGGGCTTTTCTGCTCTGGCGCCTCGCCGGGGGATTGCCACGGGGATTTTTGGCGCTCGGCGTGGTCTATCTGGGGCTGTTCGGCGTGGCCTTCATCACGCTGCGGCAGGACCCTGAGGCGGGGCGGGCCAATGTGTTTTTCCTGATGCTGCTGGTCTGGGCCAGTGACAGCGCCGCCTATGTTGCCGGCCGCGCCCTGGGTGGGCCAAAGCTGTGGCCTGCCATCTCGCCCGGCAAGACCTGGTCGGGCGCGCTGGGCGGGCTTTTGGGCGCGATGGCGGTGGGGGCGGGGGCGGCGGTACTGGTAGCGCCGGTCGCCTCACCGCTCTGGGCGGCCCTGGTGGCGGGGGCGCTTGGGGTGGTATCGCAAGCCGGTGATCTGCTGGAAAGCGGCATCAAGCGCCGATTCGGGGTGAAGGATTCCTCTCACCTCATTCCTGGCCATGGTGGCCTGCTGGATAGGCTGGATGGATTTTTGGCTGCCGCCCCCCTGGCGCTGGCTTTGGGCATGATCTTGGGTTCAGGAGCATATTTGTGGCGTTAGGCAGGCGAATCACGGTCCTCGGCGCCACTGGCAGCATTGGCCGCAGCACGGCTGCGCTGCTGGAGGCGGCCCCGGAGGGCAGTTTTGTGGTGGAGGCCCTGGTGGCCGGGCGGGATGCCACGGCCCTGGCCGCCCAGGCCCGCCTATTGGGTGCGAAGCTCGCCGTGGTGGCCGATGAGGCCGCACTTCCCGCCCTGCGCGAGGCGCTGGCCGGCTCAGGCATTGAGGCCGCGGGTGGCGAGGCGGCGGTGCTGGAAGCCGCCTCCCGCCCGGTGGACTGGACAATGGCGGCGATTGTGGGGGCGGCTGGACTGGCCTCCACCCTCGCCGCGCTGCGCCATGGCGGCACGCTCGCTCTGGCCAATAAGGAAAGCCTGGTCTGCGCCGGGCCTATTGTGCTGGAGGCGGCGGCCGCGGGGGGCGCCACCCTGCTGCCGGTCGATTCTGAGCACAATGCCATTTTCCAGGCGCTGGTGGGCGCCGCCCCGGAGAGCATCGAGAAGATCATTCTCACCGCCTCGGGTGGGCCCTTCCGCAATGCCTCCCTGGCCGAGATGCGCGCCGCCACGCCCGAGCAGGCGGTGAAGCACCCGGTTTGGTCCATGGGCGCGAAAATCTCGGTCGATAGCGCCTCGATGTTCAATAAGGGGCTGGAACTGATCGAGGCGGCGCGGCTTTTCCCCGTCCGCCCCGAGCAATTGGATGTGCTGGTGCATCCGCAATCGGCGGTGCATGGGCTGGTGCAGTATCGTGATGGTTCGCTGCTGGCCCAACTCGGCAGCCCGGATATGCGCACCCCCATCGCCCATGCCCTGGCCTGGCCGGAGCGCATGCATGTGGATGTGCCCAGGCTCGACCTCGCCGCGCTGGCAAAGTTGGAATTTGCAGCACCCGACCCGGTGCGATTCCCCGCCCTGCGGCTGTGCCGGGAGGCGCTGATGGCCGGCGGGGCCGCGCCTTGCGTGCTCAATGCCGCCAATGAGGTGGCGGTGGCGCTCTTTCTCGCCCGCAAGCTGGGTTTTCTCGACATCGCCGTGGTGGTGGAGGAAACCCTGGCGGCGCTGGGCCATGAGAGCTTGCCCGACCTCGCGGCGGTGCTGGCGATGGATGCACGGGCACGCGAATGCGCCACGCGCATTGCGGCGGGCCGGGTGGCGGCCTAGGTAAGCGCCATGTTGGATTTCATCCCGGATTTTCCCCGAACGATTCTTGCCTTCCTGGTGGTGTTGGGCGTGCTCGTGTTCATTCACGAACTCGGCCATTACCTGGCCGCACGCTGGCGTGGAGTGCATGTCGATGCCTTCGCCATCGGCTTTGGCCGGGCCATCACGAGCTGGACAGATAGGCGCGGCACCGAATGGCGCCTCGCCTGGATACCGCTGGGCGGCTACGTCAAGCTGCATGGTCAGGCGGATCTCGGCGAGTTGTCGGCCGAGGACAAGGCAAAGCTGCGCCCTGGCCAAACCTTTCACGACAAGCCGGTGCGCGACCGCGCCATTGTCGTCGTCGCCGGGCCGGTGGCCAATTTTCTCCTCGCCATCCTGCTCTTTGCCGGGCTCTTCGCTTTCCACGGCCAGCCGGTGGGCCAGACGGCCATTGGTGCCGTGGCGCCGGGTTCGGCGGCCGAGCGCGCCGGGCTGCTGGCGGGCGATGAGATTATCAGCCTCGATGGCAACCGCGTGACCCGCTTTGACCAGCTGCAGCGCTACATCCAACCGCGCGCCGGCCAGGAGGTGGCGGTGGCCTTGACCCGTGAGGGCCGTGAGATGGTGCTGCGCGCCACCCCCGGCATTCGTCCGGGCAGTGAGGCAGCACCTTTGGGCGTGCTGGGCGTACAGGGCAGTGCCGTGCGCTTCGAGCCGATGGACCCGCTCAGCGCCTTGGCTGCCGGCGCCGCCCAGACCCTTGATGTCAGCAGCCAGACCATGGTGGGCATCTGGGAGATGCTCACCGGCCAGCGCAGCGCGCGGGATCTGGGCGGGCCGATCAAGATCGCCGAGGTGAGCGGCGAGGCGGCCTCGCTGGGCATCGTGCCCCTGGTCAATCTGATGGCCTTGCTATCGGTCTCGCTGGGGCTTTTGAACCTCTTTCCGGTGCCATTGCTCGATGGCGGGCATTTGCTGTTCTACGCCATCGAAGCGGTCCGCGGCCGCCCACTGCCAGCGCGCGCGCAGGAATATGGCTTCCGGGCCGGCTTTGCCCTGCTCATCGGCTTGTTTGTCTTTGCCACCTGGAATGATATTGCCCATGGCGCGATTGGTCGCTGGGTTGCGGGACTGGTGAGCTGAAGATGCAGCCTCTATGGTCCGCCACGGCCGGGGCCTCTGCCGCGCCGATTGATCTGCACACAGCCTTGCCTCATCGCGATGGAACTGCCCCAAGTCGGGACAAGCGGAATTTGAACATGACACTTCGCACCCTCCTGCTGGCCTCCGCCTGCCTCATCCCGCTTTTGCCGGTGGCCGCACAGGCGCAGCAGCGCCGGCCCCAGCCGAACCCCACCGCGCGTGAGGTTGCCGGCGTGGTCTCGGCCGTGGAAGTCCGCGGCAATCAGCGCATCGATGCCGATACGGTGCGCAGCTACATGCTGCTGCAGCCCGGCGATGCCTATGATAGCGACCGCTCGGACCGCAGCCTACGCAGCCTCTTCGCCACCGGCCTCTTCGGCGATGTCGCCATCGCCCGTGATGGCTCCCGCCTGGTGGTCAGCGTGGTTGAGAACCCCCTGGTCAACCGCGTGGCCTATGAAGGCAATCGCCGGCTGACCGACGACACCATCCGCCCCCAGGTGCAAATGCGCGCCCGCGGCGTCTTCACCAGCCAGCTCGCCCAGGCCGACCGGCAGCGCATTCTTGACCTTTACGCCCGCCGCGGCCGCTTCGCCGCCCGCGTGGAGCCCAAGATCATCCAACTCGATCAGAACCGGGTGGATGTGATCTATGAGATCACCGAGGGCGATGCCGCCCTGGTCAGCCGGATCAATTTCGTCGGCAATGCCAGCTATTCCGACGGCAAGCTGCGTGACGTGGTGGCAACCCGCGAGCAGGCCTTCTATCGCCCCTTCTCGAGTGCCGACACCTTCGACCCTGACCGCCTCAGCTTCGACCGTGAGTTGCTGCGCCGCTACTACCTGCGCAATGGCTTTGCCGATGTGGAGCCCGGTGCGGCCAGCGCCGAATTGACGCCCGACCGTTCGAGCTTCTTCATCACCTACAATATCAATGAGGGCCCGCGTTACCGCTTCGGCGAGATCAGCGTCACCTCGGCCTTCCCCACCCTCGACATCGCAGCACTGCGCAGCCGCCTCGAGATTCGCACCGGTGACTGGTATGATGGCGATGCAGTCGAGCGCATGGCGCAAAG
This sequence comes from Rhodovarius sp., assembly GCF_040399605.1. Lineage (NCBI taxonomy): Bacteria > Pseudomonadati > Pseudomonadota > Alphaproteobacteria > Acetobacterales > Roseomonadaceae > Rhodovarius > Rhodovarius sp. The sequence goes on from NZ_JBBARU010000011.1 coordinate 5,204, forward strand.
CCTGGCCGATGCCGCCAATCTGCGCGGCTTTCCCTTCGTCGATGTGCAGCCGCAGGTCGAGCGCAACCGCGAGAACAACACCATCGCCATCACCTTCCAGGTGGCCGAGGCACCGCGGGTCTATGTTGAGCGCATCGATATCAACGGCAATGTCCGCACCCAGGATAGGGTGATCCGGCGCGAATTCCGCCTCGCCGAGGGCGATGCCTTCAACGCAGCGCAGTTGCGCCGCTCGCGCGACCGTATCCGCAATCTGGGCTATTTCAGCGATGTGCAGCTCACCTCCCAGCCGGGCTCGGCGCCTGACCGGGCGGTGGTCAACACCAATATCCAGGAGCGCGCCACCGGCGAGGTGAGCGTGGGTGGCGGTTATTCCACCGATGCAGGCTTCCTGGCCGATTTCGGCCTGCGGGAGCGCAACCTGTTGGGCACGGGCGTGGATGCGAGGCTGAACGGCACCGCGGCCCAGCGCCGCAGCCAGGTGGATTTTTCGGTCACCGACCCATCCTTCATGGACCGTAACCTCGCCGTCGGCGCCGATCTCTTCCTGGTGCAGCGCAACCTCACCAATATCGCCAGTTACCAGGAGCGGCGCTATGGCTTCGCCCTGCGCGCCGGCTATGAGTATAATGAGCGGCTGCGCCAAAGCGTCTCCTATACCCTGGTCAATCGTAACGTCTTCGATGTGCAGGCGGGGGCATCGCCCTATATCTTGGAGCAGGCCGGGGAGACCCTGCTCAGCCAGGTGTCGCAAACCCTGACCTATGACGCGCGCGACACAATCATTCAGCCCTCGCGCGGCTATTTCCTGCGCTGGGGCGCGGATCTCGCGGGTCTAGGCGGTGATGTCGCCTATTTGCGCAATCGCTTCGACGGCGCACTGTACCTGCCGCTTGAACGGCTGTTGGGCGACCCGGATTACGTGCTGACGTTGAGCAGCGGCTTTGGCCACCTCGCCCCCTTCAATAGCCGCTCGCCCTATAACACCAGCACCGGCGCGGGCGGCGAGCGTGATCGCATTGTTGACCGCTTCTTCCTGGGCGGTGAAAACCTGCGCGGCTTCGCCATCGCCGGCGTCGGCCCGCGTGACACCAGCACGAGCGACAGCTTGGGCGGCAGGATGCTCTGGACCGCTGGCGCCGAGATGCGCTACCCGCTGCCGGTGCCAAGCGAACTCGGCCTGCTCGGCCGCGCCTTTGTCGATGCAGGCGCGCTGACCCAGGGCCCGTCGGGGCCCAATATCAGCAATAGCGGCGCCGCGCGCGTGGGCGTGGGTGTGGGCATTTCCTGGCGCAGCCCCTTTGGTCTGATCAATATCGACCTCGCCAAGGCCGTGGCCAAGCAATCCTATGACGTCACACAGATTTTTCGCTTTGGCTTTGGTACGCGGTTCTGAATTCGGGATATGAAGACAATGACCAAGACGCATTTTCTCGGCCGCGTGAGCCTCGCTTTGGCCGTGGCCGCACCGATTTTGGCCGCGCCCATGGCTATGGCGCAGCAGGATCCAGGGTTTTTCGTCCCCGGTGGCCAGCGCCCCCAGGGACAGCAGACGCAGGGCCAGCAGCAGCAGCGCCCGCCGCAGGGCCAGCCTTCAACGCAGCGCCCGCCCCAGGGCCAGCCCCAGCCGGGCCAACGCCCCGCCGGCCGCACGGAGGCACCAGCACCGCTGCCCCCCGGCCAGCCGCCGCCGGCCGCGGTGATCGGCATCGTCGATATTCCCGAGGTGCAGCGCGTCTCCGCCGCCTTCAATCAGGTGCGCGAGGAAATCGAGCGCCGCCGCACCCGCCTGAATGACGAATTGCAGCGCGAGCAGAATGGCTGGCGCGATGCCCAGCAATCCCTGGCCGGCGAGCGCGCCGGGCTGCAGGCCGAGGTGCTGCGCCTGCGCGAGCGTGAATTGCAGGACCGCATCACCGATAGCCAGCGGATCTTCCGCAACCGCAGCCAGGCCATCGAACAGGCAGCCCAGGCCGCGCTGGTCGAGATCGAGCAGGCGCTGGGCAATGTCATCCGCCAGGTGGCCCAGTCGCGCAGCGTGAATATCATGCTCCCCCGCCCGCTGGTGATCATGAATGAGCCGGCCTTCGACCTGACGGAGGAGATCGCCCAGCAATTCAACCGCTCCCTGCCGCGGGTGGCCATCCAGGCCGAGAGCGATGGGCGCAACCCGCCAGCGCCCGCTGCCGCCGCTGGGGGCCGCCCCGCTGGTGCCCCCGCTGGTGCCCCCGCTGGCGCCCCCGCTGGCGCACCCGCTGGCGCACCCCCCGCCGTCACCCCCCGCACCCCCGCGCGCTGAGGCCAAATGGCGGCCCATCCCCGCTTCTTTCCCGGCCAGGGGCCGCAGCCTCTTGCGGCGCTTCTGGCGGCGGCCGAGGCCCAGGCCGAGGGTGATGCTGAGCGCCGCTTCAGCGGCGTCGCCGCCCTGGCGGAGGCTGGGCCGGATGAGATCGCCTATCTGGAGACCGCCAAGCACCGCGAAGCCCTCAGCGCCACCCGCGCAGGCGCTGTGGTGCTGCGTGAGGGCGAGGCGGCGCTGCTGCCGCCAGGCTGCCTTGGCATTATCAGCGCCATGCCGGCCCTGGCCTTTGCCCGGATCGCGGCGGTGTTTCACCCCAGCCCGCGCGGGATGGGCCAGCGCCATGCCGCCGCCGCCATCGACCCCTCGGCCCAGATCGACCCCAGCGCCGATATAGGCCCCTTCGCGGTGATCGGTGCCGCCGCCGAGATCGGGGCGGGCTGCATCATCCATGCTCATGCCGTGGTGGGCCCGGGCGTGGTGCTGGGCGAAAATTGTACGATCCATCCCCATGCCAGCATCTCCAATGCCATATGTGGCCGTGGCGTGGTGCTGCATGCCGGTGCCAGGGTGGGCAATGAGGGTTTCGGTTTTACCCCCACGCCCCAGGGCCGCTTCGTCACCATGCCGCAACTCGGCGCGGTGCTGCTGGGTGATGAGGTCGAGGTCGGCGCCAATGCCTGCATCGATCGCGGTGCGCTGGGCGATACCGTGGTGGGCCGGGCCACGCGCATCGATAATCTGGCCCAGCTGGGCCATAATGTGCGGCTGGGGCAGGGCTGTGTGGTGGTCGCCCAGGTCGGAATATCGGGCTCCGCCGTGCTGGGCGATTGGGTCCAGGTTGCGGGCCAGGTCGGCATTGCGGGGCATCTGCATATCGGCGACCGGGCACGCATCGGCGCACAATCGGGCGTGATTCGTGATGTCGAGCCGGGGGCTGATATGCTGGGTTCGCCGGCGCTCCCCGTGCGGGTCAAAATGCGTGAGATCGCCACCGTCCAACGCCTCGCCGCCGCCGGGCTCAAGACCATGTCAAAGAAGGATAATTGAGGGTCGCTTGATGACTGAAACCACCTTGGACATCGCCGCCATCATGCGGGCCATCCCGCATCGTTATCCCTTCCTGCTGGTCGACCGTGTGGTGGAGATGAACCACGATAATTATTGCGTCGGCATTAAAAATGTCACCATTAATGACCAGTTCTTCCAGGGCCATTTCCCGGCCGAGCCGGTGATGCCCGGCGTGCTGATCGTCGAGGCCATGGCCCAGACCTCGGCGGTGCTGGTGGTGGAGACGCTGGGGCCTGAGAGCCAGGGCAAGCTGGTTTACTTCATGTCTATCGACAGCGCGAAATTCCGCCGGCCGGTGGTGCCGGGGGACCAGCTGCGCATCAAGGTCACAAAGGTGCAGCGGCGCATGAGCGTATGGAAATTCATTGGTGAGGCGACCGTCGATGGCCGGGTCGTGGCAGAGGCGACCTTCGCCGCCATGATCCGCGACCGATGAACCAGATCCACCCCTCGGCCATCATAGCCCCCGGCGCGCGCATCGCAGCCGGTGTGACGATCGGGCCCTTCTGCACCGTGGGTGCCGATGTCGAACTGCGCGAGGGGGTCACCCTCATCAGCCATGTCGCCATTGAGGGCCACACCATCCTCCATGAGGGCGTGCAGGTCTCGCCCTATGCCTCGGTGGGCCTGCCGCCGCAGGACCTCAAATACAAGGGAGAACCCACACGATGCGAGATCGGCCCACGCAGCCTGCTGCGTGAGCATGTCACCGTCCATCGCGGCAGCCTCGGGCGCGGCCACACCATGGTCGGCGCTGATTGCATGCTCATGGCCTGCTCCCATGTCGGCCATGATTGTCAGGTGGGCGATCGGGTCATCATGGCCAATAACGTCATGCTCGGCGGCCATGTGCAGGTGGGTGATCAGGTCTTCATCGGCGGTGGTGCGGCCATCCATCAGATGGTGCGCATCGGCCGCCACGCGATGGTGGGCGGCATGTCGGGCGTGACCAATGACATCCCCCCCTTCGGCAATGTCTTCGGGCTGCCGGCGCGGCTGGTGGGCCTCAATGTCATCGGCCTACGCCGGCGCGGCTTCTCCAAGGAAAATCTGGCGGCGCTGCGCCTGGCCTTTCGGCTGCTGTTCCGCGATTCCGGCATCTTTGCCGAGAAGCTGGAATTGGCCCGCCAACGCTATGTCGATGATGTGCTGGTCCAGGAGGTGCTGGCCTTCATCGCCTCGCCCGAGCGCCGCCGCGAAATGTGCCGCCCGGGCCGCATGACGGCCGATGACGACGACGACGCCTGAGGCCACACCGCTCGGCATCATCGCCGCTGGCGGGGTAATGCCGCGCCGGCTGGCGGATGATGTGCTGGCCAGCGGCCGGCCGGTCTATGTGGTGGCAATCCGCGAATTCGCCGAAAGCCAGCTTTATGCCGGCTTGCCGCATCGGGTGGTGCGCCTGGGGGCGGCGGGCCAGGTGATCGCGGCTTTTCGGGCCGCTGGTGTGCGCGATCTGGTGATGCTCGGCCATGCGAGGCGCCCCTCATTGCTCTCACTCTTTCCCGATGCCTGGACGGCTTCCGCCATTGCCCGGGTGGGCCGTGGCTATTTCGCCGGCGGCGATGACACGCTGCTGCGCGGCGTCACCCGCGTCCTTGAGGATGAGGGTTTTGTCGTGCGCGGCGTGCATGAACTGCGCGCGGGGCTCACCCAGGCGCCGGGGCTGCTGGCCGGCCCCGCCCCGGATCCCGCCCAGGCCGCCGATATCCGCCGTGGCATTGCCGTGCTGCGCGCCATGGGGCCGGTGGATGTCGGCCAGGCCGTGGTGGTGCAGCAGGGGCTGGTCCTCGCGGTGGAGGCCATTGAGGGCACCGATGCCATGCTGGCCCGCGCGGGCAGCCTGCGGCGCGAGGGGCCGGGCGGTGTTCTGGTCAAGCTGGCCAAGCCGGGGCAGGATTTGCGCCTGGACATGCCCACCATCGGCCCCGTCACCGTTGAGAATGCCAAGGCTGCGGGGCTTAGCGGCATTGCCATTGATGCCGGCCGCAGCCTGGTGACCGAAAGCGAGGCCACCATCGCCCTCGCCGCCCGATACGGGCTATTCATCCTCAGCCTCGACCCTGAAGCCTTCAACAAGGACATTCCATCATGACCGCACCCGCCTTTCGCCTGCTGCACACCATGCTCCGCGTCACCGATCTGGAGCGCAGCGTGGATTTCTACACCCGCCTGCTGGGCATGAAGGAAACCCGCCGGCGCGATGTACCCGAGGGCAAATACACCATCGTCTTCGTGGGCTATGGCGATGAGGCGCAGGATTGCATGCTCGAACTCACCTATAATTACGGCGTGGACAGCTATGAAATCGGCACCGCCTTTGGCCACCTCGCCATTGGCGTGCCCGATCTCTACGGCACCTGCGATGCGCTGCGCGCGGCGGGGGCGAAGATCACCCGCGAGCCGGGGCCGTTGAAATTCGGCACCACGCTGATCGCCTTCGTGGAAGACCCCGATGGCTACAAGATCGAGTTGATCGAGAAGAAGTGATCAACCCTCGAGCCTGACCCCCGCCAGCCGCGCCACCTCACCCCATTTGGTGATTTCGGACCGGATGAAGGCTGCGAATTCTTCCGGCGTGGTGGGGTCCGGGATCGAGGCGAGGGCGGTGATGCGTTGCACCACCGCCGGCTCGCGCAGGATGGCCACAACATCGCGGTTGATCCGGGCGATGATGGCCGCGGGCGTGCCGCTGGGTGCGACGATACCGCTCCACCCCGCGGCGGCGAAGCCTGGCAGTACAGTCTCGGCCAAAGTGGGAATATCGGGCAGGGCGGCCATGCGATAGGCGGTGGTGATGCCCAGCGCCCGCACCCGGCCAGACTGGATATGCGGCATGGCACTGGCCGTGCTGTCGAACATCAATTGGACATTGCCGGCGATGAGGTCGGCGATGGCCGGGCCCGAGCCGCGATAGGGTACATGGCTCATGGTCAGGCCCGCCTGATGGGCGAACATCTCGCCCGTCATATGCTGCGCCGTGGCCGGGCCGGCCGAGGCGAAGGGCTGGCCGGGATTGGCCCGGATATGGGCGACCAATTCCGCCATGCTGCGCGGTGCAAAGCTGGGATGGGTGATGACCACCAGCGGCACCAGGAAAATATTGGTGATCGCCATGAAATCCCGCGCCGCATCATAGGGCAGCCGGGCCATGACACCGGGATTGACCCCCAGCGTGCCCGAGGTGCCAATACCCAGCGTATAGCCATCGGGCGTGGCACGCGCGGCCGCCTCCATGCCGATGGAGCCTGCACCACCGGCGCGGTTCTCCACCACCACACGCTGCGGCCAGCGCTGCGACAATTGGTCCGCCACCAGCCGGGCGAAGACATCCGCCGCCTGGCCGGGCGGGAAGGGCACGATCATCCGCACCGGCCGTGACGGATAGCCAGAGCCCTCCGCGGCGAGGCCCAGGGTGCTCAGGGCAGGCATGGCCAGCAGGGCGCGACGGGTCGCTTGCATATAGGTTTCCTCCGAGGGGCATTCTGCCGGCAAGTGGGCGGGATGGGAATGCTCGCCGAGGTAAATCGGCCGGGTGGAAAAAGCTGTGGTTTTTCAAAACCGCACTATTCGGACAAATTCGGTGTCAGGCCCGGCCTTGGCAGGTGAAGGTTAGCGCTGAGGGGCTATTGTGTCAAGGAATTATAGCCTAAATCCTTATCCCGCCACCATGGCTTGCCGCGCCAGCCCAAGCACCGCATCCACCGTGGCGGCCCGCACCTCAGCCCTGTCGCCCGCAAAAACCCGTGCGAGATGGATGGTCTGGCCACCGCGCCGGGCGGCCGCCATATGCACGAGGCCCACGGGCTTGCCCGGCGTGGCGCCACCTGGCCCGGCAATGCCGGTGCAGGAGAGGGCGATATCGGCGCCGCTGCGTGCCAGCGCGCCTTCGGCCATCAGCCGCGCCACCGGCTCGCTGACGGCGCCGACGGCGGCCAGCACGGCCTCGGGCACGCCCAATTGCGCCGTCTTCATCGCATTGGAATAGACCACAAAGCCACCCAGCACGGAGGAGGAACTGCCGGCAATGGCGGTCAGCGCCGCGGCGATCAGCCCGCCGGTGCAGCTCTCGGCGGTGGCGATGGTGAGGTTTTGCGCCCGCAGGGCTTCGAGCAGGGCGGCGCAATCATTTTGGGTATGGGGGTGCAGCATCGGGCGATCCTACAGCGAAACGCCCAGGGCTTGCAGCAGCAGAAGCACCATCCCGGCCATGGCGCCGGCCATGATGTCATCACCCATCACCCCGGCTGGAGTTTTCTGCCGATCCAGCATCCGCACCGGGCCGGGTTTCCAGATGTCGAAGAGGCGGAACAGGGCGAAGGCCAGCGCCACCCCCAGCCAACCAAAGCCGGGCAGGGCGGCCAGGGCCAGGGCCTGGCCGGCGCCCTCATCAATCACCACCCAGCCGGGGTCCTGACCGGCCTCGGGCAGGCGCTTCAACGCCCATAGCCCCAGCATCAGCAGCAAAAGCGCCAGCAATGCCGCCGCCGCCGGCCCCAGCAAGATCACCGGCAGCACCATGAGGCTGCCCCATGTGCCGGGAGCGGGGCGGAGAAACCCCACCCCGCCGAGGGATACCACCCATTTCATCGCAGCCATGCCGCCATGGGGTGCGGCGTGTTCACACCGGCCAGGGCGCGATAGACCGCGACATTCTCCATCACCCGCTGGACGTAGTTGCGTGTTTCGCCAAATGGGATTTGTTCCATCCAATCCAGCATGGCGGGGCGGCCCTGGCGCGGGTCGCCATAGGTTTGCAGCCATTCATCCACCCGGCCCGGCCCGGCATTATAGGCGGCGATGGCAAAGGGCCAGGTGCCGCCAAAGCGGCCAATCATCTGGTCGAGATAGGCCGAGCCGAGGCGCATATTATGCGCCGGATTGGCCTGCAGCCAGGGCAATTGATGCGGGATGTTCAGCCGCCGGGCAACCTGCTGGGCGGTGGCGGGCAGCAATTGCATCAGGCCACGGGCATTGGCCGAGGAAATGGCCTCGGTATCAAAATTGCTCTCCTGTCGGGTGATCGCCTTGGTGAGCGCCGGCTCAATCGCCAGCCTCTCGCTGGGGTAGGGGCTGGGCCAGCCATCGGGCACCAGCATGGCCCCCGAGGCGCCGGCCCGGCGCGCCACCCAGACCGGGTTTTCCGGCCGGCCGCTGCGGTTGGCGAGTTGGATGAGAAGGGTGCGTTCCCAGGGCTGGGTGGAGAGGTCCTCAATCCGCAGCAAGAAGATTCGCGCGCGCCGGCCTTCGCCCATTTCGGCCAGCAGGGGAATGATGCGCGCCACCTCGCGGTTCATGAAGGCGGCATTCTGGGCCGGGGTGGCGCTGGGCTGGTTGATGGCGCGAATGCGCTGGGCCAGCCGCTCCGGCCCCTCACCCAGCGCCAGCCCGCCGAGTTGGCCGTAAAACGCCACGGGATAGGAAGCGGCCATGCCCCAGGCTTCCCGGGCGGCTGGGGCCTGGCCGGCGGCGGCGAGCGCCATGCCACGCCAGTAATGGCTGCGGGCGAGGGTGATGGCGCTGCGGCTGCCCTCGGCCACGGCGGCAAAATGCCGCGCCGCGCCGCTGGGGTTGTTGAGAAAACGCAGGGCGATGAAGCCGGCAAGGAATTCGCCCTCCTGCCGGGGCTCGCCGGGGCCGGGCTGGCCGTGCTGGGCGGCGAGTTGATAGGCGCCGGCCGCATCCCCCAGGCGCAGCGAGCGGCGCGATTGCAATTGCCGCTCGGTCCAGATCGCCCTTCCCGCCTCGGCGGTGAGGTTGGTTTGCGCGGCGGCACCGGCGGCAAAGGCGGCCGCCGCCTCGCTGTCGCGCCCGGCCACGCGCAGCGCGCGGGCGCGCTCCAGCGTGGCACCGGCATCGCGCGCGGCCAGGGAGGCCCAGGCATTGGCATCGCCGCCGCTGGCATAGCTCAGGCGCAGTTGGGCGATCTGGGCGCGGGGGGCATCAAGATAGGGCAGGAGGCGGCCGGCGGCGGCAAAATCCCGGGCGAAGCTCAGGCGATTGAAGCGGGCCCAATGCTGGTCGGTGGTCAGCCGCGCGGCGTGGCGTTGCAGGAAGAGGCTTTCATCGGTGGCATCGGCCGGGGTCTCGGCCCAGCCACGGCGGGCGGCCTCGGTGGCCTCACGGTCGCGCCCGGCGCGGGCCAGGGCATCGGCATGGCGCATGGCGCCGCCCACCGTGCGGGCCGGGCGGGTGGTGAACCAGCGCAGCGCCAGCCCATCATCGGGGTTATTCTCCAGCACCGCCTCGGCATTGCGGGCGATGACGTCCATGGCAGGCCAATCGCCGCTGGTTTCGGCGAAGGCGAGGAATTCCTGCGCTGTGGAACTCGCCTGGCGCGATTGCAGGCGCAGCCACAGCACCATCTTGCGCAAGAGCGGATCGGCGCGCTCGGCGGCGACATCCGCCTCGGCCCAGCGATTCTGCGAGGCGGCGACAAGGGCGAGCCGGCCGGCCTCGCGCGGGGCCTGGGCGGCGGCGAGGTGGGGAAGGAGCAGGAGGAGGCAAAGCAGGCTTCGGCGCATGGTTCAGGGTGTAGCGCGCGCCGCCGCCTTGTTGCAGGGGGGCGCGCGCGTTACTTATGCTCGCTCGAAAGGGAGTTAAACGCGATGTTCCAGGGTTCAATGGTGGCGTTGATCACGCCGATGCAGGCCAATGGGACGCTCGATGAGAAAGCGTTTTGCGAGTTGGTGGAATGGCAGATCGCCGAGGGCACCGAGGGTTTGGTCCCGGTGGGCACCACGGGCGAGTCGCCCACACTGAGCCATGACGAGCATCGCCGGGTGGTGGAGCTTTGCGTGCAGGTGGCGCGCGGGCGGGTGCCGGTGATGGCCGGGGCCGGCAGCAATAGCACCGCCGAAGCCATTGGCTTTGCCGAACACGCCCTGAGCGTGGGCGCCGATGGGCTGCTGGTGGTGACGCCCTATTACAACAAGCCGACGCAGGAGGGGATGTTCCTGCATTTCTCCGCCATTGCCGATGCGGTGGCGCTGCCGCTTTTCATTTACAATATCCCCCCGCGCAGCGTGGTGGATATGACGCCGGAGACCATGGGGCGGCTGGCGAAGCACCCCAATATCAAGGGTGTGAAGGATGCGACGGCGAATTTGACCCGGCCCTTGCACCAGCGGCGCGAATGCGGGGCGGATTTCATTCAGCTTTCGGGCGAGGATCACACGGCGCTGGCCTTCATGGCAGCCGGCGGGCATGGCTGCATTTCGGTCACCGCCAATATTGCGCCGCGCGCCTGCGCCGAGATGCATCGGGCCTGGCGCGAGGGCCGTCTGGCCGATGCCATGGCGATTCAGGAGCGGCTGACCCCGGTGCATGATGCGATGTTCTGCGAGACCTCGCCCGCGCCGGTGAAATACGCCGCCTCGCTGCTTGGCAAGTCCAATGCCCTCTGCCGCCTGCCCATGGCGCCTTGCAGCGACAGCGCGCAGGCGCGGGTGCGGGCGGCGATGTCGGCGGCGGGGCTGTTGAATTGAGCCGCGACAAAAAGAAAAAATCGAGCCTGATCAGCCACGGCATTGCGGCGCAGAACCGCAAGGCGCGTTTCGACTATAAGGTGATGGAGGAGATCGAGGCCGGGATTCAATTGATCGGCCCCGAGGTGAAGTCGTTGCGCTCGGGCCGTGCGGCGCTGGCCGAGGCCTGGGCGGGTGAGCGCGATGGCGAGATGTGGCTGTTCAACTGCTATATTCCGGAATGGCAGGCCGGCAGCTTCATGGCCAAATTCGAGCCCAGGCGGCCGCGCAAATTGCTGCTGCACAAGAAGCAGGTGAGCACGCTGGCGGGCTCTATCGCGCGCGAGGGCATCACGCTGGTGCCGCTGGATATTCATTTCAATGATCGCGGGATGGCCAAGGTCACGCTGGGCCTGGCCGAGGGCAAGCAGGCGCATGATAAGCGCGCCTCCATTGCCGCGCGGGACTGGCAGCGGGATAAGGCGCGGATCATGCGCAACAAGGGCGGCGAATGAGGGCGCTGCTGGCCGGTTTTGCCTGCTGAAGGAAGCGGCGGCTGTGGCACCATCCTGCCGCTCGTGCTGATCGATCAAGGCTCGCCACCGCGCGCCGAGCGGCGCCCGGTGATACTCCCCCTTGCATCCGGCGCGGCGCATGGCACCTAGTGGGCGGGACGCCGCGGATCAGCAGGCCCCTGCCAATCAAGGCCAGCATGTCGGAGCAAGCCATGGATGACACCGCAGCAAACCCTATCGCCCCCGGAAGAGAGAAGCTGGTGGCGAAAAAGCAGGAATGGGCCCGCGAGGGCCGGCTGCTAACGGGTGAACATGCTGACCCTGCCACCCGCCTGCCGCCCGGGCAGCGGCTGGTGACCGATTTTCCGGTGCTGGATTTGGGCGTGCAGCCCGCCATTGGCCGTGACAAGTGGCGGTTGCGGGTGGATGGGCTGGTGGCGAACCGGCTGATCCTCGATTGGTCGGCGTTTCAGGCGCTGCCGCAGGCGGAATGGCTGAATGATATTCACTGCGTCACCGCTTGGTCGCGCTATGATAATCGCTGGTCGGGGGTGGGGGCGCTCACGCTGCTGAACCTGGTGCAGCCCATGGCCGAGGCCAGCCATGTGGTGTTCCATTCCTATGATGGCTACACCACCAACCTGCCGCTGGAGGCCTGGGCCCGGCCGGAGAATTTGGTGGCCACGCATTGGAATGGCGCGTCGCTCGACCGGGTGCATGGCGGCCCGGCGCGGATTGTGGTGCCGCATTTATATTTCTGGAAATCGGCGAAATGGATCACCCGCATCGAATTGCTGGCCGAGGATCGCCCCGGTTTTTGGGAGGTGCGCGGCTACCACAACAATGCCGACCCATGGACGGAGGAGCGTTATGGTTGAGCGCCGTCTTTTGCTGGCCGGCGCGGCCGCGCTGATGGCCGAGCCTGCCGCTGCCGCTGGCCTTGGCGATTTTTCCATCACCCGGCTGGAGGGGGGCACGCTGCCGCTGGCCGAGTTTGCCGGGCGGTTGGTGCTGGTGGTCAATACCGCCAGTTTCTGCGGCTATACCCACCAATATGCCGCTTTGCAGGCGCTGCATGACCGTTACGAGGCGCGGGGCCTGGTGGTGCTGGGTGTGCCCAGCAATGATTTCAATCAGGAAAGTGCGGATAATCAGCGCATTCGCGCATTTTGCGATGGGATGTTTGGCATCACCTTTCCCATGGCCGGGCTTTCGGTGGTGCGGGGCGGGCGGGCAGTGCCGCTGTATCAATGGCTGGCCGCCCAGGCGGGCGGGCCGCCGCGGTGGAATTTCCACAAATATCTGGTGGCCAGGGATGGGGTGCGGGTGAGCGCCTTCGCCACCCAGGTGGAGCCGCAGGCACCGCAATTGCTGCGCGCCATTGAGGCGGCCTTGGCGGTGCAGGCTGGCTGAACCCATCCTCATCGGCATTGGCGCCAATCTGCCCGGCCCTGATGGCGCAGCACCCTTGGCCACATGCCGGGCGGCGGCGGCGGCTTTGGATGGCCTGGCCGGCTTGCGGCTGATGGCGCTCTCGCGCTGGTGGGAGAGCGCGCCCATCCCGCCGCTGCCCGGCGCGCCGTGGTTCGTCAATGGTGTGGCCAGGCTGGCCGGGGAGGCCGAGCCCGAGGCCTTACTGGCGGCGCTGCATGCCATCGAGGCGCGTTTTGATCGCGCCCGGCCTTACCCCAATGCGCCGCGCACGCTGGATTTGGACCTGCTGGCGATGGGCGATTTGCGGCGGGATGGCGCGCTCATTCTGCCGCATCCGCGGCTGCATTTGCGCCATTTCGTGTTGCAGCCGCTGCTGGAGGTGGCGCCGGGCTGGCGGCATCCGGTGCTGGGAGACGCGGCGGGCCTGCTGGCGGTGCTGCCGGAACAGGCGTTGCGCCCGCTCTGACGCCCGGCCAACGGTTCAGCAGGGCGGGAAATCAAACCCCTCCAGCCGGCATTCCGCTGACCCGCCACCGCCGAACAGCCGTGTCGCCAAGCTGCGTTTGCGCAATTCCATCACCAGCCGCGCTCCGCCCTGGATGCCCGCGATGGTCACCACATTGGGGCCAGGCAGCAGCACATGCTCTTGCATGTGGTTGGCGCTGATCTGCAAGTTCAGCGGGCCGGGGCCTGGATTGTGCAAATGCATCACCAATGCCAGCTCCCGGGGCAGGGCGCCGAAGCGCATTGTGGCATCGGCGGTCAGGGTCAATCCGCCCGTCCCATCGGCGGTGATCCCTTCGCTCTCGGCCAGCGCCTGCAGCCATGCCATGCCGTGCAGCGCCCGCCACCGGCCGGCCAGCACCTGGCCCAAAGTGGGGTCGAGCACATTCTCGACAATGGGTTCGAGCCCGGCCAGGGCCAGGCAGCGGCGGATGAAATCCAAGCTGAAGCCGCTTTCGAACCAGCCATGCTTGCGCATGACATAGAGCGATTCCCCATCCAGCCGCAGGCCCCAATGCGGCCACCAATGGGCCTGCACCGGCTCGCCCGCCATCAGGATATGGCAGCCGGGATCCTTGTTGAGGGTGGTGGCGAAGCGGCGCAGCACCTCCCATGGCCGCAGCGCGTGATGCAGGCATTCATAGAACAGCACCTGGTCCACCGGATGGGCGGGGCCCCAGTGATCGAATTCGCCAATATGGGCGGTGATAGGCAGGCCAAGCCTGGCGGCACGGCGGTTCACCAGAGCGACGAATTGCGGGTTGATGTCCATGGCCACCACCTGCAAGCCCGCCTGGGCCATGAATTCCGATGACAGGCCCCAGCCGCAGCCCATATCGAGCAGTATGGAGCCGCGCCTGGGATCGGCCAGCCGCAGCACGCTCAGCAGACGTGTCAGGTGATCGGAGAATGGTTTGGGGAACCAGTGATCATAGGCGTTGGGCGCGGCGACATGGCGGTCTATATCGATGTCCACCTGTTCATTGGCGGCCTGGTCCAGGCCGCGACCGGAAATTTCACGATGCAGATCAAGCTGCTGCTGCAGCCATTGCGGCCCGAAGGGGTCCAGGCTGGTATCGGGGCTGGTGGCGGGTTGGTAGTGAGCGCGGTCAAGCATCGCGCGGGCAGCCGGATGGCCAGGACCGCCCAGGGCATCAATGCGCCTGACGAAGCAATCGAGGTTATCGGCCGTCAGTGAAATCATATCATTCATTCTTGGGATATTATTGCCGAATTGCAGCGATTGGCAAACTTATGGCGCAACTGCCAACTGCTTGCCTTTCTACCCCGCCATGGCTATCTGAAGGTTTACGCGTCCCCGGAGTTGAACGAGGCGCGATCTCTTTGCCCAGGAGCACATATGGCCCGCGTTACCGTCGAGGATTGCATCCTTCAGGTCCCCAACCGCTTCGACCTCGTGCTCTACGCTGCCCAGCGCGCCCGCAATATCAGCCGCGGCGAAACGCTGACCCTGGACCGCGACAATGACAAGAACCCGGTGGTGGCGCTGCGCGAAATCGCCGAGCAAACCGTGGGACTGCCCAATATCGAAGCTGATCTGGTGAAGAGCCTGTCCCGTGCGCCGGAGCCAGAGCCGGTCGAGGACGAGGTGATGGACCTCATCGCCACCGACGAGAATATCTTTGGCGTTATGGACGTCAACGAAGAGATGCCGGGCGGCGAAGAGCCGGTGGATATCGAAGCCGCGATCGGCGCCGAACTCTTCGGCGAGGAATAAGGCGGCGCCTTGGCGCCCAGGCAGCACCCCACCCGCAGCCCGGCCCCGCAAGCGCCGGAGGGGTTGAACGCGGGTTCTGCCATCCCTGGCCTTGATGCGGCGCTGGCCTTTGTGGCCAGCGCGGTGGAGGGGGACCCCCGGCTGGATGGCCAGGTACTGGCGGATGCCGCCCGGCTGGCCGCCACCGCCCATGCGGGGCAGGTTCGCCGCAATGGCGAGCCGTATATTATTCATCCCATTGCCGTGGCCGAGATTTTGGCCGGCTATCGGCTCGATACCGCCACCCTGGCCACCGCCCTGCTGCATGATGTGGTGGAGGATACCCCCACCTCGCTGCCCGACATCAGCCGCCGCTTTGGCGCTGAGGTGGCCAAGCTGGTCGATGGCGTCACCAAACTCAGCCGGATCGAGGTGCAGTCCGAGCGCACCAAACAGGCGGAAAACCTGCGCAAACTGCTCATGGCGGTCAGCGAGGATATTCGCGTCCTGCTCGTCAAGCTGGCCGACCGGCTGCACAATATGCGCACGCTGCACCATGTGCCCAAGCTGGAGAAACGGGCGCAGACGGCGCGCGAGACGCTCGATATCTATGCTCCCCTGGCCGAGCGCATCGGCATGGAACGGCTGAAGACCGAACTCGAGACCCTGGCCTTTCGGGAACTCAACCCCGAGGCCTGGCGGGGTATTCAGGCCCGGCTGACGTTTTTGCGCGGCCAAAGCGCCGATTTGATCAGCGAGATCGAGCACGACATTGTCGAGGTGCTGGGCCGCCACGGCGTCGCTGTCGAGGAGGTGCTGGGGCGAGAAAAATCACCCTATTCGATCTGGCGCAAGATGGAGGCGAAGAATGTCGCCTTTGAAGCCCTCTCCGATGTGATGGCGTTTCGCGTCATCCTGCCCCAGAAGGCGCAATGCTATATGGCGCTGGGGGCAGTGCATGACGCCTATCGCACCATTCCCGGCCGCTTCAAGGATTATATCTCCACCCCCAAGGCCAATGGCTATCAGAGCCTGCACACCGGGGTGACGGTGCCGGCCAAGCGCCATGCCAAAATTGAATTGCAAATCCGCACCCGCGCGATGCATGAAGTTGCCGAATACGGCGTGGCCGCGCATTGGGTCTATAAGCAGGGCGAAACGCAGGAGACGCGCCGCTACCCCTGGATGAAGGCGCTGCTCGAGATTATCGAGACCGCCTCCGAGCCGCAGGATGTGCTGGAGAACACCAAGCTCCAACTGCATAGCGAGAGTGTCTTTGTCTTCACGCCCAAGGGCGAATTGTTCGAATTGCCGCGCGGCGCCACGCCGATTGACTTCGCCTATATGGTGCATTCCCAGGTGGGCGATACCTGCGTGGGCGCCAAGGTGAATGGCAAGGTGATGCCGCTGCGCCAGCACCTCTCCAATGGCGACCAGGTGGAGGTCATCACCGCCCGCGGCGGCAAGCCCAACCCGGATTGGCTGAAATTCGTTGCCACCGGCCGGGCAAGGGCGCGGATTCGGCGTTTTGCCCAGGCGGCCGAGCGTGAGACCCACCGCCAGGAAGGCCGCGCGGCGGTGGCCAAGGCCTTTCGGCAGGATGGGCTGGATTTTTCCGAAAAACTGCTCGAGCCGGCGCTGAAGACGCTGAAACAGGCCAGCACCGAGGAGCTTTTCGTTGCGGTGGGCA
This sequence comes from Rhodovarius sp., assembly GCF_040399605.1. Classification (NCBI taxonomy): domain Bacteria; kingdom Pseudomonadati; phylum Pseudomonadota; class Alphaproteobacteria; order Acetobacterales; family Roseomonadaceae; genus Rhodovarius; species Rhodovarius sp. The sequence goes on from NZ_JBBARU010000011.1 coordinate 21,900, forward strand.
GCGGCGCGCTGGGCCCGCGCGAGGTGCTCTTCGCCGCCGTGCCGGAACTGCGCGCGCCGGCCCGTGCGGTGGAGCCGATGATGCTCAGCCGCCCGCGCGGCAGGCTGGGCGGCGGGCCGCTGGTGACAGCACGCGCCGAAGGCCGCAGCGAGGCGGCTGCCGAAGGCCCCATGGCCATCACCGGCCTGCCGCCCGGTACACCGGTGCAGTATGCCGGCTGCTGCAACCCGGTGCCGGGCGATGCCATTCTGGGGATCATCAATACCGGCCGGGCCATCACCATCCATCGGCGGGATTGCCACACGCTGGAGAGTTTTTCCGCCACCCCCGAGCGCTTCTTCGAGGTGGGCTGGGAGGCCCAGCAGAGTGGCGCGCATACCGCCAAATTATCGCTCTGCGCAGCCAATGAGCCCAATGTGCTCTCAGGCATCACCAATGCCATCGCCAAGCAGGATGGTGCCATTGCCTCACTGCGGGTGACCCGGCGGCAGGATGAATGTGATGTGGCGCTGGAGGCGGAGGTGCGCGATTTGCGGCACTTGGCCAATATCATGGCCGGGCTGCGCGCCTGCCCCGGGGTGATACGGGTGGATCGGGCGCGGAGTTAGCCGGCTACTGACAAAACCCTGCTGGGGTGCTCGAGGGGCAAAGCCCCTCGATCTTTTCCCCGCTAGAGCCTGTTCCGTTCGCCTCGGCTCACTGCACAGGCTCTAGGCTTTTATTTGCCGAGCATCTTTATCCGTTCAAACGATTCCGTTTGAACGGATGATGCTCTAGCTATCCATTTTCCAGCCGCCTCTCAGTTGAGAAACGGATTGCGCCCGCGCGCCGGCGCCTGTGCCGGGCCGAAATGCCGCGCCAGGTAATTCACCACCAGGGTGCGATCAGCACCTTCGAGCGGGGTCATGCCGTGGCGCTCGGCCATCCAGTCCATCAGCCCATCCCATTGCGCGTGGGAGAGGCGAGAGCGGCGGATCAGGGCGCTGCTGTGGCAGGCGGTGCAGCCATAGAACACCTCATCGCGGCCTTCGCCATCGGGCAGCACGGTGGGTTCTTCGGCGGTGGCGGCCGGCTGGGCCATGGCCCAGCCGGCGCATAGGCTCAGCGCCAGAAGCAGGCGGCGCATCAACCCACCAGAATGGCTGCGCGGCTGATGGCATTGGCGCCATAGCCTTGCGGGTTCCAGTTTGCCGCGGCGTGCGGCTGCATCCGGCCCTGGCTGTCGGTGGCGCGGTACCAGATCTCGAAATAGCCATCCGAGGGCAGGGCGACGCGCCCGCTCCAGCGTTGCCAGGCATGGCGATTGGCGGGGGCGGCCACGGCCATCTCCTGCCAGGTGGCGCCAAAATCGAGGCTGACATGCACCGCGCGCACCGTCTCATCCCCGGCCCAGGCGGCGCCGCGCAGGTCAAGCGCGCGGGTGCCGGCGGCGATGCGCGCGCCATGGGCGTGGCTGCTCAGGATCGAGCGCACCGGCATCGACGCCATATCCATAAAGCCCGCGCCATTATTTTCCGCCCCCGGCACGATGGGGGTGCGGGGGAGGCGGTAGCTGGTGCCGCCCATGCCCGCGCCATCATGCGGCTTGTCGCGCAGCCAGATGCGGTTGAGCCATTTCTGGCTGAGGCTGCCGGGCCAGCCTGGGGTGATGAGGCGCAGCGGCGCGCCATGGATATGCGGGATGGCCTGGCCGTTCATCCGGAAGCAGAGCAGCGTGTCCTCGTCCATGGCTTTGGCGATGGGCATGCCGCGATTGATGGCCGCGCGGTCGGTCGCGCCAGACAGATGCGGGTCGGCGCCGAAATGCGCGGTGAAGACGGCCGAGGGCTTGAGGCCGGCGGCGGCGAGCACATCGCGCAGCCGCACGCCGGTCCATTCCGCGTTGGAAATGGCGCCATTGCCCCATTGATTGCCCCGGGTGGCGGGGGTGAATTGGCTGCGGCCATTGCCGCCGCATTCCATTTGCAATTGCCGGGTCACCACCTCAAAGCGGCGGGCCAATTCACCCACGGCGAGGTTGAGCGGGGTGTTGACCTCGCCATCCACCACCAGCCGCCAGGCCTGCGGGTCGGCCGCCACGGGCGGGATTTGGCCATTGTTGCGAATGAAGTGGTTGGCGGCCGAGGTGATGGGCTCATCGAGCAGGGTTTCCGGGGTTTCCGCCACCAGCGGGCGCTCGCCCAGAATCAGCAGAGGGCCTTTGCCATCCATGCGCAGGATGGCGCTCTCCTGCGCCAGGGCGGCGGGCAGCAGGCCCTGGGGCATGCGCGCGGCGAAGGGGATGGCGGCGCCGAGGGCAGCGCCCATGCTGGCCAGGGCCGCGCCGCGCAACGTGCCGCGGCGCCCCCAGGCGAGGGCATCGGCCCGCTCGGGGTCGGCCGCATAGAGCGCGGGGAGTGAGATTTCCTGGGCTTTTGACATGCGTGGCCTCCTTTTATGGGAGCAGCCTTAGCATGGCGGGGCGGCCTTGTTCAGACCATTCGCAACCAAGGCCGCACGAGAAGATTGTTTCTTTATATTTCCAGGGATAGGCTGCCAGGAATGCCAGACATCATTCCCAATGAAGGCCTTCTCGACCGTGCGCTGCGCCGGGTCTCCAGCCTCTGGCGGGACATGGCGGAGCGGGTCTCCGGCCCTGAAGAAACCTCCGACCTCGCCGAACAAATGCGGGTCTGCCTCGCTGCGCGCGGTGGCGAGGTTTCGGCCCGCGCCCGGGCGGCGAATTTGGCGCAGGCCTATGTCGCCGCCGATGCTGGAGGGCGGCGGGCGTTTCTGCGAACCCTGGCGAGCTTTGATTCCGACCCTGAGGCAGTGGCCCGCGCCGCCGATGCGCTGGGCGCGGCGCGTGACCCCGAAAGCGCCGCCGCCGCCAAGGTTCGCCTGCGCCGGGCGCTGGAGCCGCCACGGCTGCGGCTGCTGACCCAATTCACCACCATTCCCGACGGGATGAAGTTCCTGGTCGATCTGCGCGGCGAATTGCTGCAATTGGCCGATGGCGATGGCATGCTCGCCGCGCTGGAGGCCGATATGAAGGGCCTGCTGGCCAATTGGTTCGATGTCGGCTTTCTGGAACTGCGCCGGATCGATTGGTCGAGCCCCGCGGCCTTGCTGGAAAAACTGGTCGATTACGAGGCGGTGCACCGGATCAGAACCTGGCGGGACCTCAAGAACCGGCTGGATAGTGACCGCCGCTGCTACGCCTTCTTCCATCCGCGGATGCCCGAGGAGCCGCTGATCTTCGTCGAGGTCGCGCTGGTGCAGGGCCTCTCCGACAGCGTGCAGCGCCTGCTCGACCAGAAGGCCCCGGTGCTGGACCCCAAAGCGGCCGATACGGCGATCTTCTACTCGATCAATAATTGCCAGCGCGGCCTCGATGGCATTGCCTTCGGCAATTTCCTGATCAAGCGGGTGGTGGAGACGCTGAGTGGCGAATTGCGCGGCTTGAAGCATTTCGCCACCCTCTCGCCCATTCCCGGCTTTGCCCGCTGGCTGGCCGAGCGGGAACAGGCGGCCGAGGATGGCCTGCTGCAGGAGGGCGAGGCCATGGCGCTGCGAAAGGCCGCCGCGGTGCCGCCCGCCACCCACCCCACAGCGGCGCTGGCGCTGTTGATGGCGCGGCGGAACTGGCCGCGTGAGCCGCTGCTCAATGCCACGCTGGAGCCCATTTTGCTGCGGCTCTGCGCCCGTTATCTGCTGAGCGAGGGTGGCCGCAACCCCAAGCGCGCGCGCGACCCGGTGGGCCATTTCCACCTCTCCAATGGTGCGCGGGTGGAGCGGATCAATTGGCTGGCGGATACCTCGGCCAAGGGCATGGCGGAGAGTGCCGGGCTGATGGTGAATTACCTCTATGATCCCGGCAAAATCGAGGATCATCACGAGGCCTATGCCGGCGAGGGCAAGCGGGCGGCATCGGCCATGGTGCGCAAGCTGCTCAAGGCTTAAGCCGGGCAGGCCGGGCCGCGCGGTTATGGCGGCGGCGGCGGCGGCACGGCATGGTCGAAGGTGACGGCCTTGATCACCGCCCAGACCGCAAGGCCCGGCCGCAGCCCCAGCCTTGCGATGCTGTCCCGGGTGACGCGGGCGAGGATGATGCTGGGGCCGAGCGCCAATTGCAAAAAAACCTCGGGCGAGGATGTCGCATCACCCACCGACACCAATTGGGCAGCCAGAACATTCTGGGTGGAGATGCCCCGCGGTGGTTCTGTGGCCACCGCCACATCACGCGCGCGCAGCCGGATGCGGGCCTGGCTGCCAATGGGCTCGGCGCGCAGCGGCACGGCAAAGCGCCCGCCGGGGAAATCCAACTGGGTGAGGCCGCGCACCTGGTCATGGGCTGCGATGCGGCAGGTGAGCAGCGCGCCGGCATCGCGCCGGGCGGCCAGTGGCAGATCGGTGCGCGCGGCCAGCGCCTCGACCGGGCCTTGCGCCAGCACCCGCCCCTCGGCCAGCAGCACCATCTGGTCGGCCAGGGCATCCACCTCATCGAGCGCATGGGTGACGTAGAGGATGGGAATGGCGGCCGCATCGCGAAGCCGGGCGAGGAAGGGCAGCACCTCGGCGCGGCGGGCGGCGTCGAGCGCGGCAAGGGGCTCATCCATCAGCAGCAGCCGGGGGCGGGCGAGCAGGGCCCGGCCGAGGGCCACGCGCTGCCGCTCGCCGCCGGAAAGCCGGCCCGGGCGGCGGGCCAGCACATGCTCAAGGCCCAGCAGCGCCACCACCTCCTCAAAGCCCGGGCCTGTGGCCTGGGCCGGCGCGCGGCGCAGGCCATAGCGCAGATTGGCGGCGACGCTGAGATGGGGAAACAGCCGCGCATCCTGAAAGACCATGGCAAAGCGGCGCCGCTCCGGGGCGGTGAAGAGGCCCCGCGCCGTGTCGAGCAGCGCCTCGCCCGCCAGCGCCACCCGGCCGGATTCGGGGCGCAGCAGCCCTGCCACCGCCGCCAATATGCTGCTCTTGCCGCAGCCCGAAGGGCCGAACAGCGCCGTCACCCCGGCCGCGGGTGCGGTGAAGCTGGCATCAAGGGCAAAGCCCGCCCGACCATAGCGGTGGCGCAGCGCAACCTCGAGCATCAGCCGCGCCCGAGCAGCATATGCATCCGCCGGGCGATCCATTCGGCCAGCAGCAGGCCCAGCATGGCCAAGGTGAAGGAGATCAGCGCAAGGCGCCCTGCCACCGCCTCACCGCCCGGGGTTTGGGTGGCGGTGTAGATGGCCAGCGGCAGGGTCTGGGTCTCGCCTGGAATATTGGCGGCAAAGGTGATGACGGCGCCGAATTCGCCCAAACCCGCGGCAAAAGCCGTGACCGCACCGGCAAGGATGCCGGGCGACATGAGCGGCAGGGTCACGGTCAGAAACCGGTCGAGCGGGGAGGCGCCGAGGCTGGCCGCCGCCGCCTCCAGCCCGGGATCGACATTCTCCAGGCCCAGGCGCACCGCGCGCACGATCAGCGGAAAGGACATGACCGCCGTGGCCAGGGCTGCCCCCCCGGTGGTGAAGACCAGGCGGATGCCGAACCATTCATAGAGCGGCGCGCCAATGGGCCCGCGCAGGCCAAACAGCATGAGCAGCCCCCAGCCCACCACCACCGGCGGCACCACCAGCGGCACATGCACCAGCGTATCAAGCAGCATCCGGCCGGCAAAGCGGCCCCGCGCCAGCGCCCATGCCACAGCCACGGCCGGGATGAGCGACACCAGCACCGAGCGGGTGGCGACATCGAGGCTGAGGCGCACCGCCTGCCATTCCTCCCCCGAGAGTATCATGGGGCGGGAATGAAGCCGTGGCGGGCCCAATGCGGCATCGCCTCTGGCCCGGTGAGAAAATCCAGCAGGGCGCGGGCCTGGGGAAGCTGCTGGCCCTGCCGGGTCAGGGCAAAGGGGTAGGTGATGGGCGGATGGCTTTCGCGCGGGAAGCGGCCGATCACCCGCAGCCCGGGCATGGCCTGCGCATCGGTGGCATAGACAATCCCGGCCGGCGCCTCGCCGCGTTCGACCAGCAGCATGGCGGCGCGCACATTGTCGGCGCGGGCCAGGCGGGGGGCCAACGCGTCCCATTGGCCCATCCAGGTGAGGGCGGCGCGGGCATAGCGGCCGGCGGGGACATGGGCTGGGTCAGCCATGGCCAGCCGCCCGCCCGGGCCGAGCAGCGCTGCGAGGGCGGTGCCGGGGCTGAGGGTGATGGGCTGGAGGCTGCCGCGCCCGGCGATGAGCACAAGCGCATTGCCGATGGGGCTGCTCCGGCTGGCCTCGGCAAGGAGGCCACGCGCTTGCAGGTAATCCGCCCAGGCTTCATCGGCACTGATGAAGAGCGCGGCCGGGGCGCCCTGTTCGATCTGCCGCGCGAGGGAGGAGGAAGCCGCGAAGGCGAGGCGAGGCGGCTGATGGCCCCTTGCCGCCCATTGGGCGGCGAGGTCGCGCAAGGCCTCGGTGAGGCTGGCGGCGGCGAAGATGGTGGACGGCCCAGCCTGGGCGGCGGCCGGGCCGGCCAGGGCCCAAACCAGGGGCGAGGCGGCGGCGAGGAGGCGGCGGCGCATCTTCATTCTCCCGGCCACGCTGTATCCTTACCGATATAGCGGGGGCGGGGCGGATGGTCGAGCGGCGCGGCTTGAGAGCCTGTTCCGTTCATTAAGGCACACTGAAATGGCTCTAATGCTCTGTTTTTTAGTGTTTTAATCCACTCAAACGAGGCCGTTTGAACGGATGAAGCGCTAGCCGCGCGGGTAGCGAAACGGACCGCTGCGCGGCAGCATGCGCAGCAAGCCGCCATCCTGCAGCACGATGTTATGGAACACCGCCGCCGCCGCATGCAGGCCAACGAGTGCGAGCAGGGCATGCGCGCCGAATTCGTGCAGCCCCTCCATTTGCTCACCAAGGCCGCGATTGGCCGAAAAGGGGGAGGGCAGGGTGAAGAGGCCAAGCACCATCACCACGCGCCCCTTCAGCCACATCATGCCCAGGCCGAGCAGCGGCACCGCCAGCATGGCGGCGTAAAGCCCCCAATGGGCGAGCCTGGCCATGCGCTGGATCATCGGGTTGCCCTCCAGCCGTGGCAGGCCGGGAATGATCAGCCGCCACAATGCCAGCAGCAGCGTGAGCGCAAGGCCCAGCAGGCCGAGTGAGGCATGCAGCATGGTGACAAGGTTGCGCGGCGCGCCGCGGGGGAACTCCTCCATCACCAGCCCCAGCGCATAGCTGCTGAAGATGCCCAGCGCGATCAGCCAATGCAGCGCTTGGATGATGGCGGAATGGCGTTGTGCGATCATGCTTGGCGCCTAAAGCGTGGCGCGCAGCAGCAGCGGCATGGGCGCCATCGCGTCATGCACCGCACCAACCCCGGCGATGCCCTGTGCCAGCATGATCAGCCCCTGGCGGATCTTCTCTGAGCGCGCATAGCCATGCAGGGTGACCACGCCGGCAGTGACATCGGGATAGACCCAATATGTATCCACCCATGGCTGCTCGCGCATGGCGGCGAGGAGCGCTTGGCGGATCGTGCTGTCTTTCTGATGCGCCCCGGGCTGGGGCATAGCGCCGAGCACGGCGCGCAACAGATCGGCACGGCTGACTATGCCCACCAGCCTGCCATCGCGCAGCACCAGCACCCGGCGGATGGCATGGCTTTCCATCAGCCGGGCGATCTGCTCGGCGGAGGCCTCCTCGGTGACGCTGGCCAGTTCTGCCGTCATCACATCGCGCGCGCAGGCGCCATGCGCCTTGGCAAAGCGCTCGACCAGCGGCTTGGTGCCGCCGAAGAGTTGCAGGAACCAGCCAAAAGGGCCGGGGGGCTGGTCGGCAAGGCGGCGGATAAGGTCGCCCTCGGTCACAATACCAATGGGCTGCCCTTGGGCATCCACCACGGGCACGGCGGAAATGCCCCGCGCGGCCAGCAATTCGGCGAGGGCCGCCACCGGCATATCCGGCGGCACCACGACCAGGCTGGTGGACATCAGTGTCTTGGCAATCATCGAAGCCTCCCCTGCCGCGGCGGCGCTGCGGCCGAGGAGTAGCCTGCCTTGAACCGGCGCCCATTGTCCTTGCGCCAAATCAACCGAGGGTGGGGGCGGATCGCCGTGCAGCGGCGCGGCGGCTGGCGCTGTTACTCCCCGGCCATGCGCAGAGACGCCTGGGGCGTGCCCAGCCGGGTGAGCGTGGTCACATCATCGGCCAGATGCAGGTTCAGCGCCGCATCGGCCAGCTCCGCCGCGCGCGCCTCGCCCAGAATGGCATCGGCCAGACCATGGAATTTGGCCCGCAGCTCGGCCTCGGAGAGGAAGTTGCCGGGTTCGCCCTTGGGCACCGTCACCATCTTCACGAAGGTCTGGCCGCGTGCCTGAATGGTGAGCTTGCCAGCCATATTGGTGGGGAATTCGGCCTCGACCTCCGCGTCGAAATCGCAGCCAATCTTCGGCAGCAGGGCGCGGATCGTGGGGTCCTGCAACAAGGCATAGCTGTCCCAGCCAAAATACCCATAGGCCAGCGCATTGGCCACCACGAAGGGCCCACTGAACTGGCCATCCACCACATTTTGCGGGTTTTGCTTATAGGCCAGCGGTGCGCCCACCAGCTTCATGCCCTTATGCGGCAGGCCCATCAGCACGCTCTCGATTTCCTCGGGCTTGAGGCCATGCTCGGCGCGCAGGGCGAGGGCCGCATCCACCCCTGCATGGCCGTAGCGGCAGGAGGGGTAGGGCTTTACGGCGGTTTCCATCAATTCGAACACAATGCCCAGATCCTGCACCGCGCGGGCCGGGGTGGGGTTGGGCGCATAGGCCTGCAGGAAGCCGGCGCGGCCCTCGAATGCTTCAGAGGCACCGCGGAAACCCTCGCGCGCCAGCAGTGCGGCGGAGAGGCCGTTCATCGCCGCCCAACCCACCTGGAAGCGCTTGGTCCAGGCGCCATTATGCAGAAAGGCTAGGCTGCCGGCGCATTGGCTGAGCGCGATGCCAAAGGCATTTTCCACGCCATCGGCATCGAGGCCCATGACGCGCGCGGCGGCAGCGGCGGCACCAAAGGCGCCGCAGGTGGCGGTGGGGTGGAAGCCGCGATCATAGTGATCGCCGCCCGGCAGGGCCAAAGAGAGGCGATTGGTCACCTCATAGCCGGCCACGATGGCGGCCAGCACATCCTCGCCCCGGGCGCCGGTCATTTCGGCGGCGGCGATAGCGGCGGGGATGACCGGTGCGCCGGGATGCAGCGTAGCGGCAGCATGGGTGTCATCAAAATCGAGGCTGTGGGCGAAGGCGCCGTTCAGCAGGGCGGCGCCATTGGGCGTCCAGCGGCTTTGCTCGCCGAAGACGGCGTGGTTGCCGGCGGAGAGGCCCATCGCCTTGGCGGCGCGGATCAGCGAGGCGCTGCTTTCGGCATCGTGGCGGCCACGCAGCATATTGCCCAGCAGGTCGAGCAGCAGAAAGCGCGTGCGCTCCTGCACCGCCCCCGGCAGGGCGCCATATTGGATGGAGGCGGAGTATTCGGCAAAAATGCGGGTGACGGCGACCATGGCGTTATCCTCGGTGAATTTGGTCCAGCGTAACCCCAAGCTTCGCTTTTGGCCAATCCATGGCCCAAGCTTTGATTGCATCGCATTGGGCGCCATGGCAGGCAGAGAACTATGTTGATGCGCCGTTCCCTGGCCGCCCGAGTCGCGGCGCTGTCGGCCCTGCCGTCTGTGGGTTTTGCCCAGGCCTCGGGGAGTTTTGAAGCCTTTCTGGCCGGAATCCGGCGTGAGGCGCAGGGGGCTGGCGTTTCCACCGCCACGCTGAACCGCGCCTTTGCAGGTATCCGCCCAAATGAGCGGGTGCTGGAACTGGATCGCCGCCAGGCGGAATTCACCATCTCCTGGGAGGCCTATCGCGATGGCCGGCTCAGCGCCGCGCGGATTGATGCCGGCCGGCGCGCCTATGCCGAGAATCGTGGCTTGCTGGCCCAGGTGCAGGCGCGCACCCGCGTCTCGGCCCGGGTGGTCATGGGGATTTGGGGGCTGGAGACCAATTACGGCGGCTTCTGCGGCAATTTCAGCGTGGTTGAGGCCTTGGCGACGCTGGCCTGGGAGGGCCGCCGCGCGGCCTTCTTCCGGGCCGAATTGCTGGCCGCGCTGCGCATCCTTGATGCCGGCCATATTGCGCCAGAGCGCATGAAGGGCAGCCATGCCGGCGCGATGGGCCAGCCGCAATTCATGCCCAGCAGCTTCGAACGCCTGGCGATGGATTTCGATGGTGATGGCAGGCGCGACATCTGGGACAATCGGGCCGATGCGCTGGGCAGCATTGGCAATTACCTCGCCCGCAATGGCTGGCGCGAGGGCGAGGCCTGGGGCTTTGAGGTGGTGCTGCCCGCTGGTTTCGACCGCGCACTCGCCGAGCCCTCCCGCCCGCGGCCAGCGACGGAATGGCCGGGTCTCGACCAATGGGCGCGGATGGGCGTGCGTCGGGCCGATGGGGGGCCATTGGGTGCGGGGCAGGGCGGTATCATCCTGCCGGCCAATCAGGAGCGGGGTTTTCAAGCCTTCATGGCGCTGCCGAATTTCCACGCCATCCGCCGTTATAATCCGTCCAATTTCTATGCGCTGACCGTGGGGATGCTGGGCGATCGTGTGACGGCATGAGGCTTGCTCTTTGCCTGTTATTGGCGCTTGCCGGCTGCACGATAGGCCCGCCCATCCAGCCCGAGCCGCGCTATGAGGTCGGCCAGCCCTATCAGATGGGTGGCTTTTGGTCCTACCCGCGTGAGGCGTTTTCCCTGGTGGAAAGCGGCTTGGGGGTGGTGGTGGAGGCTGCAGGCCCCCGCCGCACCGGCAATGGCGAGGTATGGGAGGCTTCTGCCATGCTGGCCACCCATCGCAGCCTGCAATTGCCGGCCATTATCACCCTGACCAATTTGGAAAATGGCCGCGCACTGAGCCTGCGGGTCAATGATCGCGGGCCGGAGCAGGCCGGGCGCATGGTTGGTGTCTCCCGCCGCGCCGGCGAATTGCTGGGGGTGGCACCAGGGGCGGTTTTTCAGGCCCGGCTTGAGGTGCAGGCCGAACCCTCGCGCGCATTGGCTGAAGGGCTTTCGGGCGGGGCGGCCAGCAATAGCCCGACGCTGGTGATGAATGCTGCGCCGGTGGGCCGGGTGGAGCGTGAGAGCCTGGCACCGCCCGAAGGGGCCAGGGCGGGGGCGGTGCGCGCTACCCCCGGCCGCGCCGCTTTGGCCGAGGTCACGCAAGCCAATACTGTGAGCCTGCCGCCGCTGCTCCTGGCTGAGGAATTGCGCCAGGGGCTGGCCATGCCCGGGCGGCTGTTTCTCGATGCCGGCAGCTATTTCACCTATGCGCTGGCGCAGCGCCAGGCGGGGCGGATCGGGGCGCGGGCCGAGCCGGTGGGGCCACGCTCCCGCCAACAGGAATTTCGCGTCCGCGCGGGGCCTTTTGTGAGCGTGGCAGAGGCGGATGCGGCGCTGCAGCGCGCCCGCGCCGCAGGGTTCCCCGAATTGCGGATCGTGGTTGAATAGCCGGCGTTAGTAGGCGGCTGAAAAACCCTGGTGGCGGTGTAAAAAAGAGCGAAAGGGCTTTGCCCTTTCGCACTCACCCACCAGGGTCGACATGTATGTCGACGATTTTCCTGGACCTTTGATTAATTTTTTCTCTTAAAATTGAAGTATTTTTCTTCATATAAATTGAGTTGTATTTTTTATAATAAAATTAAACAATCATATTGAATATGTTATAATTAAAGCTGCAAATTAAACGAAGGTGCAGGAAACTAAGTTTCCTGCTGGGGTGCTCGAGGGGCAAAGCCCCTCGATCTTATTTAAGCTCGCTATTCGTTAATCCGATCAGATAAAATGTTTCGAGCGGATAAACAGAACCACCATACAAAAGCCAAGAGCCTGTGCAGTGAGCCGAGGCGAAGGGAACCGGCTCTAATCGGCTTGAGCGGCAACCGCCACGAGCGTAAGCCAAGCCATGGTCAAGCATCCCGAATCCCGCCGCGCCCTTCTTGCCGCTCCGGCATTGCTGCTGGCGCCCCCCGTGCAGGCCCAGCCGCAGCGCCCCAACCCAGGCGCCGCCCGCCCGGCCAATCGACCGCAGCCGCGCCCGCCGGGTTCGCCCGCCTCCAGCCCGCTGGGGCCCATCGATACCGCCGCGCGCCAGGCCATTATTACTGATTTTGAGACCGGTGCGGTGCTGTTGGAAAAGGCGGCGGATGAGCGCATGCCGCCCTCTTCGATGTCCAAGCTGATGACCATGTATATGGTGTTCGATCAGTTGAAGCAGGGCCGGCTGCGCCTCGATCAGACCTTCACCGTCAGCGAGGCCGCCTGGCGGATGGGCGGCAGCCGGATGTTTCTCGAACTCGGCTCCCAGGTGCCGGTGGAGGCGCTCTGCCGCGGGGTGATCATCCAATCCGGCAATGATGCCTGCATCGTGCTGGCCGAGGGTATTGCCGGCAGCGAGCGGCAATTCGCTGAGATGATGAACCAAAAGGCGCGCGAGATCGGCCTCACCAACTCCAATTTCCGCAACGCCACCGGCTGGCCTGACCCCGAGCACCGGATGACCTGCCGCGACCTGGCCCATCTCGCCGGGCGCGTCATTCGTGACTTCCCGGAATATTATCGGTTTTATGGCGAGCGCAATTTCCGCTGGAACAATGTCAGCCAGGAAAACCGCAACCCGCTGCTGGCCCGGATGAACGGCGCCGATGGCATGAAGACCGGCCATACTGAGGAGGCGGGCTATGGCCTCACCGGCACGGTGAAGCAGGGCGAGCGGCGGCTGATCATCGTTACCAATGGCCTGCCCAGCATGGCGTCGCGGGCGGAGGAGAATGTCCGCCTGCTGGAATGGGGTTTCGGCAATTTCGAGAATGTCGTGCTGTTCCGCGCCGCCGATGAGATCGAGCGTGTGCCGGTGCATCTGGGTGCATCGCCCTCCGTGCCGCTGGTGGGCGGGCGCGATGTGGTGGCCACCCTGCCGCGCAGCTGGCGCCAATCCATGCGGGCGAGGCTGCGCTATGATGCGCCGCTCGAAGCGCCGGTGAGCCGTGGGCAGGAATTGGGCCGGCTGGAGATTTCCGGCAGCGGCGTGCCGCCGATGGATCTGCCGCTCTATGCCGGCGCTGATGTCGAGCGTCTGGCCCTGTTGCAGCGCATTCCCGCGGTGATGGGGCGGCTGCTCGGGCGGGGTTGAGGCGTGTTTATCACCCTCGAAGGCGGCGAGGGGGCGGGTAAATCCACCCAGGCCCGGCGGATTGCCGCCCATTATGCCGCGCTGGGCCGGCCGGTCTTTCTGACTCGTGAGCCCGGCGGCACGGCCGGGGGCGAGGCGCTGCGGGGGCTGCTGCTCTCACGCGGCTGGGAGGGGGGGGCCGAGATGCTGCTGCATTTCGCCGCCCGGCGTGAGCATGTGACCCGTGCCATACGCCCCGCTTTGGCCGCGGGTGCCGTGGTGGTGTGTGACCGTTTTGCCGATAGCAGCTTGGCCTATCAGGTGGCCGGGCAGGGCGGTGCGCGGGCGATGTGGCAGGGCCTGGTGGAACTCACCCTTGATGGTGTCTGGCCTGACCGGACATTCCTGCTCGACCTGCCGCCCGAGGCGGGGCTGGCGCGCGCGGCCCTGCGCGGCGATACCAACCGCTATGAGACCCTCGGCCTGGACTTCCATGGCCGCATCCGCCAGGCGTTTTTGCACCAGGCGGCGGCAGAGCCTGCGCGTTTTCGGGTGATCGACGCCACCGCGCCGCTGGATGGGGTGACGGCGGCGATCTTCGCTGGATTGCCGGCGTGAGCACCCTCGCCCCGCGCGAAAACCCCGCCCTGATTGGCCATGAGGCGGCCGAGGCGGCGCTGGCGGCGGCCGCGCGTGCTGGGCGGCTGCATCATGCCTGGCTGCTCACCGGCCCGCCGGGCATTGGCAAGGCGACGCTGGCCTTTCGCTTCGCCCGCTGGCTCTTGGCGGGGATGGAGGACGGCCCAGGGCTGTTTGTGGCAGAATCCAACCCGGTGTTTCGCCGCGTGGCCTCGGGCGGCCATGCTGATCTCCTGGCGCTCTCACCCAATACCGGTGAGAAGGGCAAGCGGCAGATGATTCGGGTGGATGAGGTGCGGGGCCTGCGCGGCTTCATGAGCCTGACCCCGGCCGAGGGCGGGTTTCGCGTGGTTGTGCTCGATGAGCCCGAGACCATGGATGCGGCCGGGCAGAACGCCATCCTGAAAACCCTTGAGGAGCCGCCGGCGCGGGCGGTCCTGCTGCTGGCCTGCTCGGCGCCGGGGCGGCTTTTGCCCACCATCCGCAGCCGCGTCCGCCGCTTGGAGTTGCAGCCCCTGGCCGAGCCGGTGATGGCCGGGTGGCTGGCCGCCGCCATGCCCGATATGGCAGGGGCGGACCGGGCGATGCTGGCGCGCCTCTCGGGCGGCGCGCCCGGCCGCGCCCTGGCCCTGGCCGAAGGCGAGGGCCTGGCCATGGCCCGCCTGGCCGAGGAGGCGCTGGGCGGCGTTGCCGGCAGCCGCGCCCTGGCCCTGGCCGAGGCCGTGGCAGGGCGCGATGTGGGGCCCATGGTCACGTTTTTTGCCCTGCTGCGGGCGGCGTTGGCGGCGGGTGTTCGGCAGGCGGCGCTGGGCGGGGCGGCGCCCTCCTGGCTGGGCAGCCGGCCCATCGCCGAATGGGGTGAGATTTGGGGCCGGCTGGGCACCCATGCGGCCGCGGCGGAGAAACTCAGCCTGGACCGCAAGCAGGCGGTGCTGGTGGCGCTGGGCTGGCTGCGCTGAACGCCACCGCAGGGTAGCGCCGGCGCGCTTCACGCGGCATATCCCTTCCATGCCCCGCTATTTCACCACGCCCATCTATTACGTGAACGACAAACCCCATGTCGGCCATGCCTATACCACGCTCGCCGTGGATGTGCTGGCGCGCTGGCATCGCATGGCGGGGGAGGAGGTGTATTTCCTCACCGGCACGGATGAACACGGCCAGAAGGTGGAAAAAGCCGCGGCCGATGCCGCCATGGCGCCGCGAGCCTTTTGCGACCAGGTCTCCCAGGCGTTTCGCGACCTCACCGTGACCATGGGCGTCTCCAATGACGGCTTTATTCGCACCACCGAGCCCCGGCATTACGAGGCCTGCCAGGCGCTGTGGCGCAAGCTGGAGGCCAATGGCCATATTTATCTCGGCCATTACGAGGGCTGGTACGCGGTGCGCGACGAGGCCTTTTACGGCGAGGATGAATTGACCGAGCGCGATGGGGTGAAATATGCCCCGAGCGGCGCGCCGGTGGCCTGGGTGAAGGAACCTTCCTATTTCTTTCGTCTCTCAGCCTGGGGCGATAAGCTACTGAATTTTTATGAAACGCATCCGGATTTCATCCTGCCGGCCAGCCGCCGCAATGAGGTGATGAGTTTCGTCAAATCCGGCCTGCAGGATCTGAGCATTTCGCGCACCAGCTTTTCCTGGGGCGTGCCGGTGCCCGGCGATGCGGCGCATGTGATGTATGTTTGGCTCGATGCGCTCACAAATTACATCACGGCCCTTGGCTATCCCGCTGATATTCCAAAATTCTGGCCGGCTGGTGTGCATATGGTCGGCAAGGATATCCTGCGGTTTCACGCGATCTATTGGCCGGCCTTTCTGATGGCCGCCGATTTGGCCCCGCCGCGCCGGGTTTTCGCCCATGGCTGGTGGACGATCGAAGGCCAAAAAATGAGTAAATCCCTTGGCAACGCCATCGATCCTGTGAAATTGGTTGAGGAATTCGGCCTCGATGCGGTGCGGTTTTTCCTGCTGCGCGAGGTGCCCTTTGGCCAGGATGGCGATTTCTCCCGCCGCGCGCTGATCCAGCGGCTGAATTCGGAATTGGCCGATAGCCTGGGCAATCTAGCCAATCGCACCCTGAGCCTCATCCAGCGCAATTGTGAGGCGCGGCTACCCGAGCCCGGCGCGCCCGATGCGCTATGGGCCGAACACATCGCAAACCTGGCAACAACGGTCGGCAATCATCTGGAATTGCAGCAATTCCATGCGGCGTTGGAGGCGATTTTCGCCGCCATTCGTGCCGCCAATGTCCACATCACCGAACAAGCCCCCTGGGCGCTGAAAAAGACCGACCCGGCGCGCGGCGTCGCCGTGCTGCGGGGCCTGCATGACGCGCTGCGGGTGATCGCCACGCTGCTCACCCCCTTCATGCCCACCACCATGGCGGCGATGCTCGACCAACTCGGCGTGCCCGAGGATGCGCGAAACCTCGCCGCGCTGGCCACACCGCTGCCCGGTGGCCTCGCGCTGCCACCGCCGGCACCACTCTTCCGCAAGCTGGATTTGCCGGCATGATCATCGACAGCCATTGCCATCTCGACCATTTCTCCGCCGAGGATCAGGCTGAGATTGTCACCCGGGCCGAGCGCGCTGGCGTGGCCCGCATGGTCACCATCGGCACCCGCCTGCACCAGGCGCCGGTGCAAAAGGCCATTGCCGAGCGCTTCTCTCAGGTCTGGTGCACGGTGGGCGTTCATCCGCAGCAATCGGGTGAGAACGACATCCCCTCCGTTGCCGATATCGTCGCCACCGCCGACCATCCGCGGGTGATCGGCATTGGCGAGAGTGGGTTGGATTATTTCTACGACAAAGCCCCGCGCGATGTGCAGCAGGAGAGTTTCCGCCGCCATATCCGTGCCGCGCGTGAGGCCGGCCTGCCGCTATGCATCCATGCCCGCGACGCCGATGAGGATGTCGCCAGGATCTTGGCGGAAGAGCAAAGGGCAGGGGGCTCCTTTGCCTTTTTGCTGCATTGCTTTTCCTCGGGCCGCGGCCTGGCCGAGGCAGCCCTCGCCATGGGCGGCTACCTCTCCTTCTCCGGGATTGTTACCTTTCCCAAAAGCGAAGAGAACCGCGCCATCGCCCGGGATGTGCCGCTGGATCGGCTGCTGGTGGAGACTGACAGCCCCTTCCTCGCGCCCGTGCCCCTGCGCGGCAAGCGCTGTGAGCCGGCCTATACCGTGCACACGGCGAGGGTGCTGGCCGAGGTGAAGGGCGTGGCCGAGGCCGAGATGGCGCGCATCACCACCGAGAATTTCCATCGGCTTTACGCCAAAGCGGCATGAGGCTGCGGGTTCGCCTCCTGGGCACCGGCCCATCGCCCGGCGTGCCCAATATCGGCGGTGATGACGAGGCCGGCGATTGGGGCGCTTGTGACCCCGCCGAGCCACGCAACCGCCGCACCCGCACCGCCGCGCTGATCGAAGCCGCGGATGGCACGCGATTGCTGATCGACCCCGGCCCCGATATCCGCGCCCAGCTTCTGGCTGCCCGGGTGGCCCGGCTTGATGCCGTGCTGATCACCCACGCCCATGCCGATCATGTGATGGGCCTTGATGAATTGCGCGCGGTCAATCGCGCCACCGGCCAAGCGCTTGCGGTGCATGCGATGGCAGAGACCCTGGCCGATCTGACCCAGCGCTTTGGTTATGCCTTCCTGGCGCCCACCCGGGGGTTTTACCGCCCGGCCTTGCTGCCCTTGGTGGCCGAACCCGGCAGCCGGCTGCAGATCGGCCCGCTCAAGCTGGAGTTGATTGAACAGGACCATGCGGTGATGCGCACGCTGGGCCTGCGCATTGGCGGCTTTGCCTATTGCACCGATGTGGTGCGCCTGCCTGAGGCGAGCCTGGCCGCCTTGCAGGGGGTGGAGGCTTGGGTGGTGGGCTGCTTCCAGCATGAGCCGCATCACGTGCATGCGCATCTGGCCTTGGTGATGGAATGGTCGGCGCGGATTGGCGCGCGGCGCACTGTGCTCACGCATATGAGCAACAGGCTGGATTTCGCCAGCCTCAAGGCCGAATTGCCGCCGGGTTTTGAGCCCGGCTTTGATGGCATGGAACTCAGCCTGGGCTGAACCGGTTGGGCTGAACCGGCCAACCGCCAAATCCATCATTATCCCCAAGATCATGTCCAATATGGCGCCATGCCATGCCGGGCCAAAACTTGTCCCAAGTATCCCCCGGAGTTTTCCCCACCATATCCACAGGACAAAATTGTCCATAATATATCTTATGCGATAACTTGGCCTGTGGAAATCTCGGTTTTGTCGGGCACACCGCGCCTGCCAGCCCAGGCCATGCTATCAGCGGGCATGACACAGACGCCGATCGACCAATTGCTCACCATCATGGCCGCGCTGCGTGCCCCAGCCACAGGCTGCCCATGGGACCAGGTGCAGGATTTCGCCTCAATCGCGCCCTACACCATTGAAGAAGCCTATGAGGTCTCAGATGCCATCGCCGCCGGTCCAGAGCCGGCGCAATTGAAGGATGAGTTGGGCGATTTGCTCTTCCAGGTGGTCTATCACGCGCAAATGGCGCAGGAGCGCGGCTGGTTCGGCTTTCAGGATGTGGCCGAGGCGATTTCCCAGAAGATGATCCGCCGCCACCCGCATGTGTTTGGCGATGCCGCTGCGCGCGATGCCGGCGCGCAAACCGCCGCCTGGGAGGCGCAAAAGGCCCAAGAACGCGCCGCCCGGGCCGAAACCGGCACGCTGGCCGGGGTGCCCAGCGCCCTGCCCGCCCTCACACGCGCCGAAAAACTCACCAAACGCGCAGCGCGCGTGGGTTTCGATTGGCCCGATGCCGCGAGCGTGCTCGATAAGTTGGAGGAGGAAGCCGCCGAATTGCGCGCAGAGCTGGCCGCCGCTGAGCCCGCGCGCCTGGCCGATGAACTGGGTGATCTTCTCTTCGTGCTGGCCAATCTCGCCCGCAAACTTGGCCTGAACCCCGAGACCACGCTGCAGGCCGCCAACCGCAAATTCACCAGGCGGTTCGAATTCGTGGAGGCGGCGCTGGCCGCCCAGGGCCAGGCGCCGGCGGATGCGACATTGGCCGAGATGGAGGCCGCCTGGCGCGCCGCCAAGCTGTCGGGGCTGTGAAGCCTTTATCGGCCTGGACGACGCTGCGCGCTCGCCCGCTTCTGCCAGGCCGCGCGATATATTCCCATTTTTAAAAATGGGCTTTAATTCCAAGTGAGGCTTCAGCGTTTCGTGAGGCTTAAATTATAGCTGCAGCCCTGCCGGCTGGCCTCACCGCTCATGCGCCGGCCCTGAAAGGTGCCATTCGCCGCCATGGTGCCATCGGCAAAGCGCACCATGCCATCGGTGGTGATGGTGCCCTCCAGCGTATCGCCACGACGAAAAGTGAGTGCTGCGCGGCCGCCATTGACCGTCATCGCCGCCGGCAGGCTTCGCGTGCGGCATTCACGGCCCTGCCCTGCTGCCAATTCTGCCCGCCCGCTCCATCTCCCATCCAGCCCCGGCGGGGCTGCATTGATCGCCGAGGGGGCGGGGGTGGGCGCGATCAGCGGCGCCGGCACCGGGGCTGGCGGTGGCGGCTCGCTGGCGCAGGCCATCATCAGGGCGGGGAGAGCGAAGAGGCTGGTGCGAAGCAGGCGCATGGTGAGGTCCTTCCTGGATACCCCACAGCAACGCGCCCCCCGGGCAAAAGTTTGCCTCAGAGCGCCCAGGCCGGTTTGCGCTTCTCGCGGAAGGCGGCGATGCCCTCCATCGCCTCATCGCTCGCCGCGGTGCGGCCAAAGCTGCGCGCCCCCGCCTCGGCATAGCCTGCCGGCGCCACGGGGCCGAGGGCGGCGAGTAGCGCCTTGGTCTCCGCCAGCGCCTGCGGCCCGGCCTCGGCAATCAGGCCGATGCATTGCGCCACCATGGCGTCCAGCCCGGGCTTATCCGCCGCCATGCCGTGCAGCAGGCCGATCTGCCGCGCTTCCTCGGCATCCAGCACCCTACCCTCCAGCACCATGCGGGTGGCCTGCGGGCGGCCCATCCGGCGCACCAACCAGGGCAGAATCTGCGCCGGCACCAGTCCGCGGCGGACTTCAGGGGCGCAGAAGCGCGCATCGGCGGAAGCAAAGGCGATATCCGCCGCGCAGACAAAGCCCAGGCCACCGGCATGGGCGGCGCCCTCAATGGCGGCCACCACCACCTGGGGCAGGCGGCTGATGGCCTCGAAGCGGGCACCGATGCTGCGGTTGCGCGCCTGTTGCGCGGCCAGGCGCTGCTCGGGCGTATCGCCCGCCGCCACCTCGGTCAGATCCAGCCCGGCGCAGAAATGCCCGCCCGCCCCTGAGAGCAGCACGACGCGCACCGAGCGATCCTCGGCCAGCGCGGCGAGTGCGGCATCCAGCGCCTCGCCCATGCCCCCGCCTATGGCATTGCGCCTGGCCGGCCGATTGAGGGTGAGGCGGGCAAGCGGGCCCTCGCGGGTGAAAAGAACGGTTGGCTGATCCATAGGGCATCTCCATCGCGGCTTGATTTCCACCGCCGCTGCCGCGATGCTGCCACAGACATCATGACCATGCACCGCACCCGCCGGCCGCAATTCTTCTACACCACGGCGCCGCTGCCGTGCCCCTATCTGCCTGGGCGGATGGAACGGAAAATCGTCACGGAATTATCCGGCGCGAGTGCCGATTCATTGCATGACAGGCTCTCGCGCGCGGGGTTTCGGCGCAGCCACAATATCGCCTATTCGCCGGTCTGCCCCGCCTGCCAATCCTGCATCCCCATCCGCATTCTGGCCGATGCATTCCGCCCCGGGCGGACCCATCGCAAGCTGCTGAAGGCGCTGGCGGGGGTGAGTGCGCATCGCATGCCGGCGCGCGCCTCGGCCGAGCAATTTTCGCTGTTCCAGCGCTACCAGCAGCGCCGCCACCAGGATGGCGATATGGCGGCGATGGGCTTTTATGATTACCGCGCCATGGTGGAGGATACGCCGATCTCCACCGGCATCGTCGAATTCCGCAGCCCCGATGGCACGCTGCTGGGCGCCTGCCTGACGGATTGGCTCAATGACGGGCTTTCGGCCGTCTATAGTTTTTATGCGCCGGAGATGGCGGGGCTGGGCACGCTGGCCATTCTTTGGCTGGTGGAGGAGGCGCAGCGCAGCGGCCAGCCCTATGTCTATCTGGGCTATTGGGTGCCGCAATCGCGCAAAATGGCCTATAAGGCGGCGTTCCGCCCAGCTGAGGTGCTGCGCGGTGGGGTGTGGCAGCTTCTGGATACAACGGTGGTGCCGGAAATGGCGGAGCTGAGCGCCGAGTAGAGCCTGCCGCCTCCCGGCCCAGGCTTCACGCCAACCGCGCCAAAAACCCCGCAGCCTCCGCCCGCATCGCCGCCACCCGCGCCGGCTCCATCTTGCGTAGCGTGTTCAGCGGCATGGCCATGCGCGGATTGGTGGCAAAACTCTCGGCATGCCGCGCCATAAAATCCCAATAGAGAAAATTGAACGGGCAGGCCTTCGGCCCCGTCGCCGCCTTCACATCATGCTCGCAGCCCCGGCAATGATCGCCCATCCGGTTGATATAGGCCCCGCTCGCCGCATAGGGCTTGGAGGCCATGATGCCGCCATCGGCCCAAATCGCCATGCCATGGGTATTGGGCAATTCCACCCATTCAAACGCATCGGCATAGACGGCGAGGTACCAGCGATTGATCGCCTCCGGCGCCACCCCGGCGAGGAGGGCGAAATTCCCCGTCACCATCAGCCGCTGGATATGATGGGCATAGGCCAGCCGCTCGGTCTGGCCGATCGCCGCGCGCATGCAGGCCATGGAGGTGGGCGCACCCCAATACATCGCGGGCAATGGCCGGCTCGCGCCCAGCGCGTTCAACGCCGCATAGCCCGGCATTTTCAGCCAATAGAGGCCGCGCACATATTCCCGCCAGCCGAGGATTTGCCGAATAAACCCCTCCACCGCATTGAGCGGCGCGCGGCCCTCCCGCCAGGCTGCCTCGGCCGCTTCGCAGACCTGCGCCGGCAGCAGCAGCCCCAGATTGAGGCTGGTGGAAAGCAGGGCATGGAACAGCGTATCCTGCCCCTCGGCCATGGCATCCTGATAATCGCCAAAGAGCGGCAGGCGATGGGTGATGAAATCGGCCAGGGCCAAAGCCGCCTCGGCCGCCGTCACCGGCCAGTTGAAGCCCTCCAGCCGGCCGAAATTCCCCCCGAAGCGCTCCGCCACCAGGGCCATCACCTCGGTTGTGATGGCATCGGGGGTGAATTGCAGCGGTTTTGGCGGGTTGAGGCCCTTGGGCAGGCGCTGGCGGTTCTCGGCATCGAAATTCCATTGCCCGCCGGCGGGCTGGTCCGCCTCCATCAGCAGGGAGGTGGCGCGGCGCATCTCGCGGTAGAAGAATTCCATGCGCAATTGCTTCCGCCCGCTCGCCCATTGCCGGAACCAGGGCAGCGAACAGAAGAAGCGATCATCGGCGCGGATTTCCACCGGCAGGCCCAAAGCGGCCTCCCACCCCGCCATGGCCTGCGCCACGCGATATTCACCAGGCTCCGTCGCCACCACGCCGCTCGGCCGAAGCGCCGCCACAGCGCGCAGAACCTCGCCGGTCAGCGTGCCGGTATTGTCAGGGTCATCGAGCCGGATATGGCGCACGGCCACCCCCCGCGCTGCCAGTGCGGCCGAGAAATGCCGCATCGCCGAGAGCACCAGGGCAATTTTCTGCGGGTGATGCGGCACGTATTCGCATTCGCCCATCACCTCCATCAGCAGCACGGTGTCCTGCGCCGCATCAAGCCCATCAAGGGCCGAGAGGCTGCGGGACAATTGGTCGCCCAGCACCACCCGCAACATGCCGCTCATGAGGCTGTGTAGCTCACCGTAGAGCCATCATCGCCGATCACGCTATAGGCCACCCATTGGCCATGCATATCATAGGCCAAGGTGGCATCCACCTCGCCCTGGCAGCGCCATTGCACCCCGCCACCGGGCAGAGCCAGGCGGCTCCAGCGCAAATCCATCAGCCGGCCGGTGGTGGTGCCAAAAATCGGCACCGCACCGCCAAAGCGCTGCGGCTCCCACCAGGAGAGCGGCGCGGCATTGGCCGGCAGGTTCAGCGCGCCTTCCGGCCCGCGAATGGCGACCCTGCCGGGGGCGGCCTCGGCGCTGACCTCAACAATGCTGCCATTGCGGTTCTGCCGCGATTGCACCGCGACAAAGCCGCCCGCCCGCGTCACCTCGGTATAGCGATGCTCAAACCGATACACGACGACGCCCAGCAATTTTGGCATGATTGACACGTCGGAGATGGCAATAAGCTCGGCCCCGCGCTGGCTGAAAGTGACGCTGTGGCTGCCAATCTCGCTGCCATTGCGCATCACCCGCCAGCGATAATCTGCCCGCATGGGCGGCACCGCCTGGGGGATGGCCGGCACTTCACCGCGCCCGCTTCTGGGCTGCTGCGCCCGGGCGGTGCCCGGCAGAAGGGCCGTAAGCGTAGGGGCAAAGAGCTTGGGCAGCAGGCGTCTGGGGTGCATCAGCCACCCTTACCGCGCAGGCTCGACCTTCCGCCATCCACCGCCATGATCTGCCCGGTGATCCAGCCTGCATCGGGCCCGAGCAGGAATTCGGCCAGCGCCGCCACCTCATCCGCCTCGCCCAGGCGCGGGATGGGGTGGAGCTTGGCAATCGCCTCGGCCATGGCGGGATTTTTGGTCAGCGGTTCGGCAATGCGGGTGCGGGTGAGGCTGGGGGCGATGCAATTCACCCGCACCGCGGGTGCGAGCTCAGCCGCGAGCGCCACGCTCAGCCCCTCCACCGCCGCCTTGGCGGCGCCGATGGCGGCATGCATGGCAAAACCCGCCCGGGCGGCGACGCTGCTGAACAGCACGACCGAACCCTGCGCGCGTGCCAGCTCGGGTGCTGCCGCCTGCACCGCCATGGCGGCGGCCAGGGTGTTGAGGCGAAAAGCGTCGAGAAAATCCGCCTCGCTGGTGCGGGCGAAGGGTTTGAGGATGATCGAGCCGACGCAAAAGGCGAGGCCGCTCAATGGGCCCGCCAGGGCGGATTTGAGTGCCGCGCTATCGGTCACATCCACCACCTGGCTCTCGGCCCCGGGCAATTCGGCCGCCAGCGCCGCGAGCCTCGCGGGGTCACGCGCCAAAAGCAGCGGCGTGGCGCCGCGTGCGGCCACCCGCCTTGCCAGGGCGGCACCAATGCCCCCCGTCGCCCCCAGAATAGCCACCCTGCCCTGCATAAGAACTCCTTTTCGTCCGTCGGCGCATATCGGGCCGCTGCCGGCAATGACAAGCCAGCACCGTCCATGCCATGATACGCCCAGCAATGCGCCAACTCCTTCTCCTCCGCCATGCCAAATCCGCCTGGGATGACCCGGCCCTTGCCGATCATGCCCGGCCGCTGAATGGTCGCGGCCGCGCTGCGGCCCGGCTGATGGCGGCGGAAATGCAGCATCTGGGGCTCACGCCGGATCTGGTGCTGGTCAGCTCCGCCCGCCGCACCCTGCAAACCCTCGAGGCACTCAAACCGCTCGAAGGCAGCCCCATCATCACCATCAGCGATGCGCTCTACCTCGCACCCTGGGAGGGGCTGCTGGGGGCGCTGAACAAGGTGCCCGATACGGTGCGCTCGGTGCTGCTGATCGGGCACAACCCCGGCCTGCACGAATTGGCGCTGAATTTGCTGACCCCGGGCACCGGCCCCACCCCCATGCTCTTCCGGCTGCAGGAGGGCTACCCCACCGGCGCGCTCACCGAATTCACGATCGCCAAGCCCTGGCATGACCTGACCGATGGCGGCGGCCGCTTGATGGCCTTCATCGCACCGCGGGACCTGCCTGGGGGGGATATGCTGCGCGAGGCGGAAGAAGGCCCGGCCTGACCGGCGCTTGCATTACAGCATGGAAATAAGTGCAGTGGATATCGAGATACCCACCCCGCTGATCGACCGGCTCCTGCGCCATCCGGCGCTGCGGGGGCATGGGCCCTCGCGCGCCAAATGGCAGTTGCTGGAGAGCGACCATCTGGTGGGCCGGCAACGCCGCCTCAGCGCGCCCGAGGCGGCGCTGTCCATCACCCTGATCCAGGGCAGTCTGCAGGCCGGCCCGCTCGAACAGGGTTTCGCCCGGCTGATGATCGAGGGGCCGGGGGCGGCGGCGCTGGGCGGGGCCTTGGCCACGAGCCTGCCGCTGCTGCCCGCCACCACCAGCTTGGAGGATGCCGCCCTTGTGCTGGCGGGGGGGCGCAAGCCAGCCTCGCCGGGCCTGGCGGGGCAGGCATCAACGCCCCCTGCCCTCGCCCTCGCCCTGCGTGAGGGGCTGGCCGGGCTCATGCGCCACGCCCCGCAATGCCGTGCCGATGCCCCGCCGCTGGGGGTGCACCAGTCCCGCGTGGCGATCCGGCGGATGCGTTCGGTGCTGAAAATGTTCTACCCTGCGGTGATGGCGCATCTGCCCCCCGGTGCCTTGGGGGCCTTTGATGCCCGGCTCAAGGCCCTGGCCACGGCGCTGGGGCCGGCGCGTGACCTTGATGTTTTCCTGGGCGGCATGGCGCTGCGCCTGCAGGCCGCCCTGCCCGATGACAAACGCCTGCGGCCCTTGATCGCCGCCGCCCGCCGCGCCCGGCTCGATGCCTATAAGCCGCTGCCCGCCCTGCTCACCGGCACCGAGTTTCGCGCCACCATCTGGATGGGTTTCGGCCTGATCGAGGCGCTGGAGGCGGTGCCGCCGCAGGATGACCTTATGGGCTTCGCCGCCCATGTGCTGGCCCGGCGCCACCGCCGGCTGAAGCGTGCCGGGGCGATGATCGAGCTACTTCCGCCGGCAGAACTTCATGCGCTGCGCCTGGACGCCAAGCGCCTGCGCTACGCCGCCGAATTGCTGGTACCACTTTGGCCGGGCCATCACGCGCGGCGCTACCTCAAGCGCCTGATGGCGCTGCAAGAGGCGCTGGGCCTGGCCAATGACGCCGAGGTGGCGCGCGAATTGGTCCGTGGCCTGCGCATCACCGGCTGGACCCTGGGCGTGGCGGAGGGTTTTGCCCTGGCCGGCGCTGCCGGCAGCCGCGATATGGCGCTGGAGGCCTGGGCCGGCTGGCAGGCGGCCAAGCGCTTTTGGCAGGATGGTTGAAGCAGCGCCGTTAAGCCGCTGCGATATCACGTCACAGAAATATTTTGTAATAACCCACCTTGCCAGGAGGTTTTTGCCCGGTCTAGATTGCTCGGCATGCAAACCCGACGCATTTTCAAGCCCGCTCGTGACAAAAAGCGCATGGGCAGGGCCGTGGCGATCCTCGCCTCGCTCGGGATGATCGCTGTGCTGGCTGCGGTGTTGCGGCCGGCAGATCTTCTGGGTTCGGCACCGCAAGCGCAGGATTGGCGCGCGCTGCCGGCCGAGGTGCGGGTGGTGGATGGCGAGACGCTGCTGCTGGGGGAGAGGGTGCTGCGCCTTTACGGCGTGGCTGCGCCTGCGCGCCGGCAATTCTGTGCTGTGGGCGCTGATTGGGGCCGGATGGCGGCCAATGAACTGGCCTCCCTGGTGCGTGACCGCGCGGTGGAATGCCGCATCCAGGGCCAGGACCGCTTCGGCCGGGCGCTGGGCAGCTGCCGGGCCGGGGGGGTTGAGATCAATGCCTCTCTGGTGGCCGCCGGTTGGGCCACCGTCGATGAGCAAGCTCTGCCAAGCCTGATCCCGATCGAAGCGGCGGCGCGTGCAACGGCCCGCGGCATTTGGGCCCAGCCGCCCTGCTGAAGCGGCCGCCTTGCGGCGTTGAGAGCATCAACCGCTCAAACGGAATCGTTTGGGCGGATAAAGATGTTCGACAAACAAAAGCATAGAGCCTGGGCATGCGGCCGTCCTGCCTGGAACAGGCGCCAAGTTTTGCGTCTTTGCCCAGGCCAGCGCCATGGACATCGGCAAGGGCTGGATTAAGCTGCGACGCAACATGAACACGCCCCGGGCAACCGGGCCGACTGAGGATCGCAGCGACGATGACAATCCTGAGCAAGACCGGCACCGTGACGGTGACCCTGGATGGCAGCAACAAAAGTGCCTCCCTGCCGCTGCTGGAGGGCACGCTTGGTACGCCGGTCGCCGATATCCGCAAACTTTACAATGATCTGGGCATCTTCACCTTCGATCCCGGCTATGGCGAGACGGCGAGCTGCGACAGCAAGATCACCTATATCGATGGCGATGCCGGCGTGCTGCTCTATCGCGGCTACCCCATCGAGCAATTGGCCGAGCACAGCGACTTCGTCGAGGTTTGCTACCTGCTGATGTATGGCAATTTGCCGAACGCCGCCGAATTGGCCGAGTTCAAGAAGGGTGTGACCTATCACACCATGGTGCATGAGCAAATTCGCCAATTCTTCAGTGGCTTCCGCCGTGATGCCCACCCGATGGCGATCATGTGCGGCGTGGTCGGCGCGCTGGCCGCCTTCTATCATGACAATATCAACATGACCGATCCGCGCCAGCGCGAGATTGCCGCCTTCCGCCTGATCGCGAAGATGCCGACCATCGCCGCCATGGCCTATAAATATGCACTCGGCCAGCCCTTCGTGTATCCGCGCAACGACCTCAGCTACGCTGCCAATTTCCTGCACATGCTCAATTCCGTCCCGGCTGAGCCCTATGTGGTGAGCCCGGTGCTGGAAAAGGCGATGGACCGCATCCTGGTCCTGCATGCCGATCATGAGCAGAACGCCTCGACCTCGACGGTGCGCCTGGCCGGCTCCACCGGCGCCAATCCCTTTGCCTGCATCGCGGCCGGCATCGCGGCGCTGTGGGGCCCCGCGCATGGCGGCGCCAATGAGGCGGTGCTGAAGATGCTGGCCGATATCGGCACGCCGGACAAAATTCCGCAATTCATCGCCGAGGTGAAGGACAAGAACAGCCACACCAAGCTCATGGGCTTTGGCCACCGCGTTTATAAGAATTTCGACCCGCGCGCCAAAATCATGAAAGAAAGCTGCCACGAGGTGCTGGCCGAACTCGGCGTCAAAAACGAGCCGCTGCTCGATATGGCGATGGAGATGGAGCGGATTGCGCTGACGGATGATTATTTCGTCTCGCGCAAGCTCTACCCCAATGTGGATTTCTATTCGGGCATTATCCTGAAGGCGATGGGTATTCCCACCTCGATGTTCACGGTGATCTTTGCCGTGGCGCGCACCATTGGCTGGGTCAGCCAGTGGAAGGAACTGGTGGAGGACCCCAGCCAGCGCATCGGCCGCCCGCGGCAGATCTATACCGGTGCCCCGGCACGGGATTATCAGCCCATCTCCAATCGCGGCTGAAACCCTCTGATTTCGCGCGCAAGGTTGAATTTTCCTTGCGCGCGAATGGCTTGTGGCCGGCGGGTGAGGCGGCCCCAAAGGGTAAATTTCTTTAGTTTTGGGTAATAAATCACTTGAGCGCTTGGCGCGTGTCGTGTTCACTCCCGCATTGGTTGTGTTACGAAGGTGATATTCTCCTTATGGGCGATTTGCCGACTCCCCCCGGTCCTGCGTCGCTAGATGCCCGTGTTCGCCGGTCTTTGGCCAAATGGCCGCAGCGGCCTCCCGGAATGCCACGCAATATCAAGCAGCCAGGCACCTGGCTGCGCGCGCGGCCGGATAATTGGACCACCGGAACCCAGCCATTCCTCAAACTCCCCGGCAGCCGACACCTGCGCACCTTGCCCGATGGGCTATGGCTGCATTTCAGCCACGACCCGGGCGACCCTTATGCCGATATTCTCTGCATCGAGGCCTGCGCCTCGCTCACCAACCTGCTCGACAAGCGCAGCCGCTTCGCCCCCAGCACCGGCTGCATGCAGGTTTTTTGTCCGCATCCCTGGCTCTTGGGGCCGAGCCTGCCCGAAACCACGGTGCCGCGCTGGCGCCTGATCGCGCTCTTCTCCACCGAGCCGCTTGGCCCTGTCGTCCTGCCGGTGCGCGATATTCGGGTGGTCTATGGCCTGCGCGATGAGCATTATCAGGGCTTCTGCGAAAGCCAGATGCCCGCCGCGCATGAATTCTTTTGCCCGATGGAGGCGCTGATGCAGCCCGAGGGCGACAAGAACCCGGCCATGCGCGCGCTGATGGCCCGCACCTCGGCCGGTGCCAATTTCATGCAATTGCCTGAGATTCCGCCCGAGGAGCCGCCACCCACCGCGCCCCATGCCGCGGCAGAGCCGCGCCCAGGCAGGCCGCGGCGGCGCCATCCCAGCGCCTTCAACACCATGTACACCATCCCCAGGCGCTGCGGCTGAGGCGCCAAAGCCCACAGGGGCGCTTGATGCGCCGCGCGGCACAGGGCACACCGGCAGAATGTTTCCCACCATCCTCCAGGTTCTGCCGGCGCTGCATGCGGGTGGCGTGGAGCGCGGCACCTTGGAGATCGCCGCCGCCATCATCCAAGCTGGCGGCCGCGCCCTTGTGGCCAGCGCGGGCGGGCGCCTCGTGCCTGCGCTGCAGGCCTTGGGGGCGGAGCATTTCACCCTGCCCCTCACCAGCAAGGCGGCCATCTGGGGCAATGGCGGGCGGCTGGCGGCACTGGCCCGCGCCGAGGGGGTGGATATCATCCATGCCCGCTCACGCGCCCCAGCCTGGTCGGCCTGGCGCGCGGCGCGGCTGACCTGTCTGCCTTTGGTCACCACCTGGCATGGCACCTATAATGAGAATTTCCCCGGCAAGGCGCTGTATAATTCGGTGATGGCGCGCGGCGCGCGGGTCATTGCCATCAGCGATTTCATCCGCGCCCATATTCTCGCCCGCCATCCTCAGGTGCAGCCGCGGCTGCGCACCATCCATCGCGGTGTGGATCCGAGCCTGTTTGACCCCGATGCCATAGACCCCGCGCGGGTGGCCGCGCTGCGCGCCGCCTGGGGCCTCAGCCCCGGCCAGCCCACCCTGCTGCTGCCCGCCCGGCTCACCCGCTGGAAGGGCCAGGGGGTGCTGATCGCGGCGCTCGCCCGCCTGCCCAGCCCGCCCGTGGCGGTGCTGCTGGGCGATGGCAGGGCGGGCTATGCCGCCGAACTCACCCGCCTGGCCGCAGCCCAGGGCGTGCCCCTGGTGCTGGCCGGCCATACCGCCGATATGCCCGCAGCCCTGCTGGCCGCCGATATCATCATCCATGCCAGCACCGAGGCCGAGGCCTTTGGCCGCGTGGTGATCGAGGCGCAGGCCATGCGCCGCCCGGTCATCGCTGCCGATCTCGGCGGCCCGCGCGAGACCATGACCCATGGCCGCACCGGCTGGCTCACCCCCCCAGGCGACGCCACCGCCCTGACGCAAACCCTGGCCATGCTGCTGGCCATGTCCCCGCAGGCCCGAGACGCCATCGGCGCCGCCGCCCGCGCCGATGTGCTGGCGCGCTTCTCCACCGCCGCCATGCAGGCCGCCACCCTCGATGTCTATCGGGAATTGGCATGAGGCGGGTTTTGGTCATCAAGCTCGGCGCGCTGGGCGATTTCGTGCAGGGTTTTGGCCCCTTTGCCGCCATTCGGGCGCATCATCCCACCGCCCATATCACCCTGCTCACCACCCGCCCCTTTGCCGCCCTGGCCGAGGCCAGCCCATGGTTCGATGCGGTGTGGCATGATGGCAGGCCCTCCTGGCTGGACCTCGCCGCGCTGGCGCGCCTGGCCAGGCGGCTGCGCGCTGCGCGCTTCGAGCGGGTTTATGATTTGCAAACCTCGCCACGCTCCTCACGCTACCGGCTTTTCGTCGGCCGCGCGGCGGAATGGTCGGGCGTCATCGCCGCCGCCTCGCATCCCCATGCCAATTCGCAGCGCGATGCCATGCACACGGTCGAGCGCCAGCGGGACCAATTGATGATGGCCGGCATTGCGGATTTCCCTCCCCCCGCGCTGGATTGGCTGGATGGTGATCTCTCAAGCCTGGGCCCGCTGCCGCCGCGTTTCGCCCTGCTATTGCCCGGTGCCTCGCCGCATCGGCCCGGCAAACGCTGGCCGCTCGGCCATTTCGCCGCGCTGGGCCGCGCCCTGCCCTTTCCCGCCATCATCTGCGGCGGCCCGGCCGAGGCGCTGCTGGGCGCCGAGTTGGAGGCTGGCGGGCTGATCAACCTGGTCGGCCGCACCTCCCTGCCGCAACTGGCCGCCTTGGCGCGGCGGGCGGCCTTCACCTTGGGCAATGATAGCGGGCCCACCCATCTCGCCGCCGTGGCGGGCTGCCCCACCTGGGCGCTTTTCGGGGCCGAGAGCGAGCCGTTTCGCTGCGCCCCGCGCGGGCCGGCGGCGCATTGGCTGCGCCATATCCCGCTGGCGGAGCTGACGCCCGAGGCGGTGCTTCAGTCGCTCGGCGCCTCGGTCGCCGGCGGCAGCAGCCATTCCTGACGCACCACGAAGCCGCCCGCCGGGCCTTCCTGCCGCACGATCCCGTCCACCCGCGCCACCAGGGCATCAATGGAGCCGGTGCCGCCCCAATCGCTCTCACGCAGCGTCATGCCGGTGCGGGTGCGCACCTGTGCGCCCAGCGCGGCCAGCGGCACCGGGCCCTGCGCCTCGGCCATGATCTCCCCCATCGCCGCAATCACCTGTTCGCCGGCATCCTGGCCGAACAGCGCCTCATCAAGCGGGCTCGCCTCCCAGCCCAGACCACGGGCGAGGGCATCGAGCCCAACCACACTATCCGCCGCCGCGCGCACCACCCGGCCGACATCGGGATGCGCCACGAGCTTGGTGCGCCGATCCGCCGCGCGCAGGCGCAGCAGCAGCGGCACGAAATCCGAATCGG
Source organism: Rhodovarius sp. (assembly GCF_040399605.1). Classification (NCBI taxonomy): domain Bacteria; kingdom Pseudomonadati; phylum Pseudomonadota; class Alphaproteobacteria; order Acetobacterales; family Roseomonadaceae; genus Rhodovarius; species Rhodovarius sp. The sequence continues at coordinate 53,408 of NZ_JBBARU010000011.1, forward strand.
TGGACATGAGGATGAATTCATCGAAATGGGTGGAGGCTGCCAGCGCATCCATCACATCAAGCGCCATGCGCAGATCGGCGCCGTTTTTCATCCGCGTCAGTGGCGGGCAATCCACCACCTCGAAGCCCAAGGCCTGAAAGGCGCGGCGGAAGGCGCTGAAATAGGCCCGGTTGCCGTTTTCATCCAGCAGATAGCCGGCTGGGTTCATATAGCAGCGGCGCAGCAGCACCCGGCGCGGTAGGTCATGCGTCAGCCAATCGAACCAGGGCTCGGGGTCGGTGGCAAAGCGATGGGCGACGGAAGGACCAGCCCCGGTGGCCAGGCCAGAGACGACATTGTCGAAATCAAGGAAGACCGCCGAGCGGAGAGTATCGTGCTGCTGCATGGCTGCAAGCAATGGGCGCTGGTCCGTTCCGCGGCAAGGCCCGCTCAGGCACCCTTGACCCTGCCATGCCGCGCGGCGATGTTCCGCCCCTTTCCTTTTGAAGGTTCACCATGCCTGCCATTACCCTGCCCGACGGTTCCGTTCGCCAATTCCCCGGCACTGTCACGGGCACCGAGATCGCCGCCAGCATCGGCCCGGGCCTGCTCAAGGCTGCCATGCTGATGGTGGTGGATGGCGTGCAGAAGGATCTCTCGGAGAGCATCAGCGCCGATGCCAGCCTGCGCTTCATCACCCGCCGTGACCCCGAGGCGCTAGACATCATCCGCCATGACGCCGCCCATGTGCTGGCCGAGGCGGTGCAGGAGCTCTTCCCCGGCACCCAGGTCACCATCGGCCCGGCCATCGAGAATGGTTTTTACTATGATTTCGCCCGCAACGAGCCCTTCACGCCTGAGGATTTCCCGGCGATCGAGGCGAAGATGCGCGAGATCATCGCCCGCAATTCCGCCTTTGAGCGCGAGGTATGGCCGCGCGAGCAGGCCATCGCCTTCTTCAAAGAACGGGGCGAGAACTACAAGGCCGAGCTGATCTCCGACCTGCCGGTGGATGTTCCGATCTCGATCTATCGCCAGGGCGATTGGATCGACCTTTGCCGCGGCCCGCATGCGCCCACCACCGGCGCCGTCGGCACCGCCTTCAAGCTGCAGAAAGTGGCCGGCGCCTATTGGCGGGGCGACCACCGCAACGCCATGCTCAGTCGCATCTACGCCACCGCCTGGCGCGACCAGAAGGAGCTGGATGCGCATCTGCACATGCTCGAGGAGGCAGAAAAGCGCGACCACCGCCGCATCGCCAAGGAGATGCACCTCTTCCACATGCAGGAGGAGGCGCAAGGCTCGGTCTTCTGGCACGCGCCGGGCTGGAAGCTCTACCGCACGGTGGAGGATTACATGCGCCGCCGCCTCGACGCCTCGGGCTATCAGGAGGTGAAGACGCCGCAGTTGGTGGATCGCCGGCTGTGGGAGGCCTCGGGCCATTGGGAGAAATTCCGCAGCGCGATGTTCATCGCCACCGTCGAGGATCAGGACGAGGCGCATAAGATTCACGCGCTGAAGCCAATGAACTGCCCCTGCCATGTGCAGATCTTCAATCAGGGTATTCGCAGCTATCGTGAATTGCCGCTGCGCATGGCCGAATTCGGCGCCTGCCACCGCTATGAGCCTTCGGGCGCGCTGCATGGCATTATGCGGGTGCGCGCCTTCACCCAGGATGACGCGCATATCTTCTGCGAGGAGCATCAGATCGCCGATGAGACGGTGCGCTTCGTGGCGCTGCTCTCCAGCATTTACCGCGATCTCGGCTTCCCCGAATTCCGGGTGAAATTCTCCGACCGCCCGGCCACCCGCGCCGGCGATGACGCGACCTGGGACCGGGCGGAGGGTGCGCTGAAAGAGGCCTGCCGCATCGCCGGGGTGGAATATGAACTCAACCCCGGCGAGGGCGCCTTCTACGGCCCGAAGCTGGAATTCGTCCTACGCGACGCCATTGGCCGCGACTGGCAATGCGGCACGCTGCAGGTGGATTTCGTCCTGCCCGAACGGTTGGACGCGCTCTACACCGCAGAAGATGGCGGCCGTAAACGCCCGGTCATGCTCCACCGCGCCATTCTGGGCAGCTTTGAGCGCTTCCTGGGCATGCTCATCGAGCAATATGCCGGCCGCTTCCCGCTCTGGCTCGCGCCGCGCCAGGTGGTGGTGGCCTCCATTGTCGATGACGCGGCCGATTATGCGCGCGAGGTGGTGGCCGCGCTGAACGCGGCCGGCATCCGTGCCGAGGCCGATACCCGCAACGAGAAGATCAACCGCAAGGTCGTCGATCATATTGAGACTCGGGTGCCGGTGCTGGCCGTGGTGGGCCGGCGCGAGGCGGAAGAGCGCAAGCTGGTGCTCCGCCGCCTGCCCGGCCGCGAGCAGGAAAGCCATGATCTGGCCGATGCGGTGCGAATTCTGGCCGCTGAGGCGACGCCGCCGGACTTGTCAAGCGCCAACCCGGTTGCAGTTGCCTGAGCGAATCGCCATAACAGAGCCGTCACACCAACAGGAGAAACTCCCATACCTCGTAGTCCCATGCCTTCTGCGCCCCAACTGCCCAGCCGAGACGGTCCGCGCGTGAACGAAGATATCCGCGTGCCGCAGGTCCGCCTCATCGACCAGAATGGCGAAATGCTGGGCGTGATGACCTCGCGCGATGCGCTGTACCGGGCCTATTCGGTGGGGTTGGACCTGCTGGAGATCTCCCCCAATGCCGTTCCGCCGGTGTGCAAGATCACCGATTACGGCAAGTTCAAATACGAGCAGCAGAAGAAGGCCAACGAGGCCCGCAAGAAGCAAAAGGTTGTCGAGATCAAGGAAATCAAGGTTCGCCCGAACATTGATGACCATGACTATGATACCAAGATGAAGCAAATGAAAGGCTTCATTGCCGATGGCGACAAGGTGAAGGTCACGCTGCGCTTCCGCGGCCGCGAAATGGCGCACCAGGAGCTGGGCGTGAAGGTGCTGGAGCGGGTGAAGACGGAATTGGCCGAACTGGCCAAGGTTGAATCCATGCCGCGCCTGGAAAACCGTCAGATGATCATGGTGCTCGCGCCAAAATAACCAGAAGCGGCGGCTGGTGCCGCTTGAGCACCAGCACCGCATTCTGCCGGAAGCGGCGGGCAAGCACGAACCCGGCCCGCGCATCCATCTCCACCAGCCGCTGTATTTCCAGCCAAGCGCCCTGCCCCGATTGCGCCTCGCGCCAGGGGTGGCGGCGCAATGCCGCGTCCAGCGCGCGCAGCATTCTGGCATTCCAACCCGGCGGATGGCGGCGGGAATGTGGGTTATGCGCCGTCAGCAGCACTGCGGGCACTCCAGCCCAAAATGGCCTGCGCCCCACCCGCAGCAGCCTCCCATCCACCCGATAGGCGCTGGCGCGAAAAACCCTCTCCAGCGCCGGGCGCATCACAGCGCGTAAAGCAGCCCCTTGAGATAGGCGCTCTCGGGCAGCATGGGGTGCACTGGGTGATCGGCGCCCGCGCCGCCGGAAAACAGCAGCCGCCCCTCCCGCCGGGCGCGGAAAATGCCATGCGCGGTCGCGTCGATAAACTCGCCGGGACTGACATGATGCGAGCAACTGGCGATGAAGAGAAACCCACCCGGATTGACCATCCCGGCGCAAAACCGCGCCAATTGGGCATAGGCCCTGAGCGCATTGGGGTTATCCTTGCGCGCCTTGGCGAAGGCGGGCGGGTCGGCCACCACCACATCGAAACGCTGGCCCTCGCCATGCCATTTCTCCAGCATGGCCAGGGCCTCGCCGCGCTGCACCGTCACCTGCGCCAGCCCATGCGCGGCGGCGGTGCGGCTGGCAAGCGCCAGGGCGGGCTCGCTGCGGTCCAGCAGCGTCACATGCGCCGCCCCCGCCGCCGCCGCCGCCAGGCCAAAGCCGCCGGTGTGGCAAAACGCATCCAGCACCCGCGCGCCGGCACATAGCGCCGCGACCCGCGCCCGGTTCTCCCGCTGGTCATGGAACCAGCCGGTCTTCTGGCCATTCAGCAGGTCCATTTCAAAGCGCAGGCTGCCCTCCTCGACAAAGGCGGTGGCATCCTCGCCCAGCAGCAGGCCGGTCTGCTCCTCCAGCCCCTCCAGCTTGCGCACCGGGCTGTCATTGCGGGCGACGACGCTGCGCGGGCCGATCAGGTTTTGCAGCGCCGCCAGAATCAGCGGCGTCGCGCGCTCCATCCCCGCGGTATTGGCCTGCAGCGCCAGAACATCGCCATAGCGGTCGATCACGAGGCCCGGCAGGCCATCGGCCTCGGCATGCACCAGGCGGTAATGCGGCGTGGTGAAGAGCTTTTGCCGCAGGGTGAGGGCCTGGGCAATCCGCGCCTCGAACCAGGCGGCATCGGGGGTGGCGGCGGGGTTGCGGTCCAGCAGGCGGGCGGCCATCAGGCTATGGGGGTTGAAATGCCAGATGCCCCGGCGCGCACCATCATCGCCCTCAATCTGCACGGCGCTGCCCGGCGGCAGGCTGCGCAGTGCGTGGCTCATCGCCACCTCATTGGAGAAAATCCAGGGATGGCCGGTTTTGGCGCGGGCATCGCGGCCGGGCAGGAGTTTGACGGTGGGGAGCATCCCCCCTTATCCGCGCGAAGCCAGCACCACGCCAGCCAGGGTGAGCAAAAGCGCTGCCGTCTCGCGCAGGCCAAAGGGTTCGGGCAGAAACATCGCCGCCCCCGCCACCCCCACCATGGGGGCGAGCAGCATGGCGATGGTGGCGAAGGTGGCAGGCACCCGCTTGATCGCCTCGAACCAGGTCAGATAGGCGAGGCCAAGCGGCACCACCGTCATCCAAACCATAAAGAACCAGCCCTGATCTGACAGCGTATCAAAGCGCCAGGGCTCAAAAGCCAGCCCCAGCAGCAAGAGCGGCAGGCTGCCCAGCCCCACCTGCCAGGCCACGGTGGCAACCGGCGGCATGGCCAGCACATTCCGCTTGCCCAGCACGGTGCCGAGCGCAAAGAGCAGTGGCGCCGCCGTCATCAGCGCATAGCCCGGCAATTTGGCGAGCCCCAAATTCAGCCCCTGCCCGCCAAAGAGCAGCACCACCCCGCTCAGCGACAGGCCAAGCGCCAGCAGCCGCCGCGCGCTCGGCCGCTCCCCCAGCACCGGCCAGGCGAAAATCGCCGTCCAGACCGGCACGGTATAGGCCACGATGGCGGCCTCGGCCGCGCCCATCCAGGTTAGCCCATACGTGGCCAGGCCCATCCAGGCCGTGACATTGAGCACCGCTGCCAGCAAAAGACGCGGCCACATGCCGGCGGGAACCTTCAGCGAAATTCCAAAAGCCCAGGCGCCGAGGGCGAAACCCATGCCCGCCGCCACCCCGGCAAAGCCGCGCGCCTGCAAGGGCGACACCTCGGCCAGCAGCAATTTCAGCATGGGCCAATTGCTGCCCCAGCCACAGGCCGTGGCCACCAGCAGCACAATGCCCGCGGTGCTTACGCGCTGAGCAGGTGGCATTCGGCGCCATCCACGCGGGGTGGCGTCTGCAGGCTGCAACGCGCGATCGCCACCGGGCAGCGCGGATGGAAGCGGCAGCCAGGGGGGATATTCGAGGGGTCGGGCAGCACATCACCCAGGCCGACATCGGGCACGCCCAGGCCCGGCTCGGGCGTCAGCACCGAGGCTAGCAACGTGCGGGTATAGGGATGGCGAGGCGTGGCAAACAGCGCCTGGGCCTGCGCCTCCTCCACAATGCGGCCCAGATACATCACCGCCACCGTATCGGCGATATGCTCAACCACCGCCAGATTATGGCTGATGAAGATGGTGGTGAGGTTCAGGCTGCGCCGCAGATCGGCCAGCAGGTTCAGGATTTGCGATTGCACCGAGACATCGAGCGCCGAGGTCGGCTCATCGCAGAGCAGAATGCGCGGGCGCAGCACCAAGGCCCGGGCAATGGCAATGCGCTGGCGCTGCCCGCCCGAGAGCTGCGCCGGGTAGCGGCTGGCCATATCGGGGGCGATGCCCACCTGCTCGAGCATCTCGGCCACCCGGCTGCGGGTCTCGCGGCCCGCCACGCCTTGCGCCACCAGCGGCATGGCGACGATATCGCCAATGCTGCGGCGCGGATTGAGCGAGGAAAACGGGTCCTGAAACACCGGCTGGATGAGGCGGGCACGGGCGCGGCGGTCCAGCCGCGACAAATCCTGCCCCTCCACCAGCACCGACCCGGCCGAAGCCGGCATCAGCCCCAGGATCAGCCTTGCGAGGGTGGATTTGCCGCAGCCGCTCTCCCCCACAATGCCCAGCGTGGCGCCGGTGGGGATGGAAAGCGTCACCCCATCCACCGCCCGCACATGCCTCGGCGTGCCGAAAAGCCCCTGCTTGACGATAAAGCGCTTTTCCAGATCGCGGATTTCAATGGCGGGCGTGCTCATGCATCCACCACGCAGCGATAGAGATGCGGCGCGCCGCGCAGCGCCACCGGTGCGGCGCATTCCGCCCGCGCCAGCGAACAGCGCGAGCGAAAGCCACAGCCGGTAAAGCCCGGGGTCAGCTTGGGCACCATGCCGGGAATACTCCCCAGCGGCGCCCCGGGCGCCACCTTGCCCGGAATGGGCAGGCATTCCAGCAGCCCGCGCGTATAGGGGTGGCGCGGCGCGGCAAAGAGATCCGCCGTGGCGGCATTCTCCACCACCTCGCCGGCATACATCACCGAGACGCGATGGGCGACGCGCGCCACCACCCCCAGATCATGGGTGATCAGCAGCAGGCCCAGGCCCAACTCGGCCTGCAACTGGGCCAAAAGCCGCAAAATCTGCGCCTGGATGGTGACGTCCAGCGCCGTGGTCGGCTCATCGGCTATGAGCAATTCCGGGTCGTTCATCAGCGCCATGGCGATCATCACCCGCTGGCGCAACCCGCCCGAGAGCTGATGCGGGAATTGCCCCAGCCGCATCCCCGGCGCGGTGATGCCCACCCGGCCCAAAAGCTCCGCCGCGCGGTCCAGCGCTGCCTGTTTGGTGCCGCCCAAATGCCGGGTGCGGACCTCGGCCATCTGGCTGCCAATGGTATAGGCCGGGTTCAGGCTGGTCATCGGCTCCTGGAAGATCATCGCAATGCGATGGCCGCGCAGGCGTGACATCTCGCGCTCGGTGAGGCGGGAGATATCCCGCCCATCGAATTCCATGCGCTTGGCCTGCCGCGTGGCACCGCGCGCCAAAAGCCCCATAATGGCCAGCGAGGTGACGGATTTGCCGCAGCCGCTCTCACCCACAATGCAATGCGTCTCACCACGGGCGACCGAGAAGCTGGCGCCACGCACCGCCGCGACCCGCCCCTCACCCTGGCCGAAAGTGACCTCAAGCCCCTCAATTTCCAGCAGGCTCATGACGGCGCCGCCCCAAACAAATCCCGCAAGCCATCCCCCAGCAGGTTGATCGCCAGAACGAGGGTGAAGAGCGCGATGCCGGGGATCCAGATCACCCATGCGGAGAAGAACATGAAATCCCGCCCCTCGGCGATCATCAGCCCCCAACTGGGCAGCGGCGGCGGCACGCCGAGGCCGAGGAAGGACAGCGCCGCCTCCAGCAAAATCGCCAAGGCCATCTCCAGCGTGCCGACAACGGCGAGGTGCGTCATGATATTGGGCAGCACCTCGGAGATCAAAATCCGCGGCGTGGAACTGCCCGCCGCCCAGGCGGCCGCGACATAGTCGAGATTGCGCACCTGCATGGTGGTCGCCCGCGCCACCACGGCGAAACGGTCCCATAACAGCAGCCCCAGCACCGCCACCACCAGCGTGGTGGAAGAGCCCAGCAGCCCCACCACGGCGAGTGCCACCAGCACCACCGGAATCGACAGCCGGCAGGTGATCAGAAACAGCACCACATCATCCACCCGCCCGCCGAAAAACCCGCCCAGCACGCCCAGCGTGATGCCAATAGCACCCGAGACCACCACCACCATCGCGCCGATGATGAGCGACACCCGCGCGCCAAAAATCAGCCGCGAGAGATAATCCCGCCCCAGCTGATCCGTGCCGAGCAGATGCTCGGGCAGCGCGCCCTCCATCCAGAAGGGCACCGCGAGGCGGCGGGTGAGGTCCTGCGCATAGGGGTCATGCGGCGCAATCCAGGGCGCGAAGACCCCGGCCATGACCACCAAGGTGAGAATCGCGCCACCGATCCAAATGCCAGAACGCCTCATCCGCGCAGCCTCGGGTCCAGCACCGCATTGAACAAATCGGCCAGCAGCGTCAGCACGACGTAAATCACCGCCAGCACCAGCACCACCGCCTGCACCACCGGGAAGTCATTCTTGGTGATGCTCTCCCAGGCCAAAAACCCCACACCATGCAGGGCGAAGACGGTCTCTATCACGATAGAGCCGCCCAGCATGAAGCCCAGCTGCACCGAGGCAATGGAGACCACCGGCAGCGCCGCATTGCGCAGCGCATGCTTGAAAAGGATGGAAAACCGCGACAGCCCCTTGGCCCGGGCGGTGCGGATATAATCACTCGCCAGCGCCTGGATCATGCCCGAGCGGGTGAGCCGGGTGAGCGCCGGAATGGCCGAGAAGGCCAGCACCGTGCCGGGCATCACGTAATGCTCCCAACTGCCGGTGCCGCTCACCGGCAGCCAGCCCAGCTGCAGGCCGAAGAAGATCATCATGATGAGGCCGAGCCAGAAGCTGGGCATCGCCTGGCCGATCATGGCGAAGAGCTGCACCAGCCGGTCCACCCAGGAGCCCTCGCGCACTGCGGCCAGAATGCCCAGCGGAATTGACACAAGGAGCGCGATGCCAAGCCCCGTCAGGCCCAGCGACAAGGTGATGGGCATGCGCTCGGCGATCAGCGAGGAGACGCGGGCCTTGAAGAAGAAGCTCTCGCCAAAATCCCCCACCGCGGCGCGCCCCACCCAGGCCAGGAATTGCTCCGGCAGCGGCCGGTCCAGCCCATAGGCGGTGCGGATGATGGCGATATCGGCATCGGTGGCCGAGGGCCCGGCGATGGAGATCGCCAGGTCGCCCGAGAGCCTGGTGAGGGTGAAGGCCAGCGTCAGCACCGTCAGTGCCACGCAGGCCGCCAGAATCAGACGTCGGAGGAGGAAGGAAGCCATTGGCGCTGACAGTAGAGGTGCGGCGCGTCACTTGGGAATGGGCGCGGGGCGGAATTCATCGCCCCGCGCCGCCTCATTGCCCGCCTATCGGGCAGTCAGGCGCGTTTCAGCCAGCGCTTGGCAATGCGGCAGGCCACTGTGAAGGCCGGGTTGAACACATTGCCCACATCATAGCGCACCACCTGCCCCATCAGATGGCTCGCCGCGCGCTGGTCCAGCCCGTAATCCTCGCCCAGCCAGCGCATCATCTCGGTGGTGGCGTGCTGCAAGGCCTGGTCGAGCGGCCGCGCATTGCCGATGGTGAAAATATCCTCCGCCGTCTCACCGCGCGGCCAGGTGATGCGCCGCTTGAGCACCTGGAAGGTGACCTGCATCTCGAAGGAGGTCTCGATACCGGTGCCCACAATCTCGCCATCGCCCTGGCAGGCATGGCCATCGCCCAGATAGAACAAGGCACCCGGCACCGAGACCGGAAACCACGCCACCGTCCCCGGCGCGAAGAGCCGATAATCCATATTGCCGCCATTCTGCGCGCTGGTGGCGGTGGAGAAGGCCTGCCCGCCGGCCGGCGCCACGCCGAAACAGCCGATCATCGGCGCGATCTCGGGGGCAAAGCCCTCCAGCCCCGCCGGCGGGTTTTGCAGCCGCACCGTCCCGGCGGACTGGTCGATGGCCCAAACCGCGCGTTCCACCGCCGGGCGCTCAATAATGGCGGCAGGGTCCAGAACCGTCACCGCCAGGGGCGAATAGGTCCAGCCCGTCGCGCGGCTGGGGGTCAGCCGGTCGATCCGCACGGCCAGGGTATCGCCGGGCTCGGCACCTTCGATGAAGAATGGGCCGGTCATCGGGTTGGGCCGGGGGGCCACGGCCATTTCGCGCGCATCGAGGCCCGAGGCATCGATCGTATCGGTCACCAGCGTGTCACCATCTGCGAGCCTGAAGCAGGGCTCGGCGGTGCCAATGGCGTTATAGTAACGGGTGGGACTGAAACGATGTGTGGCCATGGGGTTCCCCCGGGGGTTCGCGGTGTCGCAACCGGCTGCATCGCGCTTCAGCAAGGCTGATGGCATTGCGAAGGCCGCAGGCGTGGTCAATGACCGCGGCGTGGTGCGTTTCCGCAAGGTTGAGTTGCGGGTGCTGTAGGCAAGGCGCTGCCGGGGAAGGCTCTCGCCTTCCCCGAACGAGGCTCAGCCGGCCGTGAGGTCAAACCGGTCGAGATTCATCACCTTGGTCCAGGCGGCGACGAAATCGGCCACAAACTTGGCCTCGGCGCCGGCGCAGGCATAGACTTCGGCCAAGGCCCGCAATTGCGAGTTTGAACCGAAAACTAGATCCACCCGGGTGCCGGTCCAGCACAGCGCGCCCGACTGGGCATCGCGGCCTTCAAACAGCTCGGCCTTGTCCGAAACCGGCTTCCACGTCACGCCCATATCCAGCAGGTTGACGAAGAAATCATTGGTCAGCGCGCCAGGACGCTTGGTGAAAACACCATGCTGCGAATGGCCAGTATTGGCATCCAGCACGCGCATACCACCGACCAGCACCGTCATTTCGGGTGCGGTCAGCGTCATCAGCTGGGCGCGGTCCAACAGCAATTCCTCAGCCGGCAGGGCGTAATTCGAGCTGAGATGGTTGCGGAAGCCATCGGCGGTGGGCTCCAGCACGGCGAAGGAATGGACATCCGTCTGTTCCTGCGTCGCATCGGTGCGGCCGGGGGAGAAGGGCACGCTCACCGCATGGCCGGCAGCCTTGGCCGCCTGCTCAATCGCCGCACAACCACCCAGCACGATCAGATCGGCCATGGAGACCTGGCAGCCACCCGCATGGGCGGCATTGAAGGCCGATTGAATGGCCTCCAGCTTGGCCAGAACCCCGGCGAGCTGCTCGGGCTGGTTCGCCGCCCAATCCTTCTGCGGGGCAAGGCGAATGCGCCCGCCATTGGCGCCACCACGGCGATCAGAGCCACGGAAGGTCGCCGCCGAGGCCCAGGCGCTGCCCACCAATTCGGACACGCTCAACCCAGAGGCCAGGATCTGCCCCTTCAGCGCTGCGATCTCCGCCGCGCCGATCACCGGATGGGTGAGGGCGGGCACAGGGTCCTGCCACAGCAATTCCTCGGCCGGAACCAAAGCGCCGAGGCAGCGGGTGCGCGGGCCCATATCGCGGCTCATCAGCTTGTACCAGGCGCGGGCGAAGGCGTCGGCGAATTCGGCCGGGTTGTCGCGGAAGTGCTTGGAGATCGGCGCGTAGATCGGGTCGAGCTTCAACGCCATATCGGCCGTGGTCATGATCGGCGCATGGCGCTTGGTGGGGTCATGCGCATCGGGCACCGCATCGGCCATGGCACCATTGGCCGGAACCCATTGCCAGGCCCCAGCGGGGCTCTTGGTCAGCTCCCATTCATGGTCAAGCAGGTTTTCCAGATAGTTATTGTCCCACTTCACCGGGTTGGTGGTCCATGCACCTTCGATGCCGGAGGTGATGGTATCCACCCCCACACCGCTGCCCATGCTGTTCATCCAGCCCAGGCCCTGCAGCTCGATCGAGGCCGCCTCAGGCTCACGACCGACATGCGATTCGAGGCCCGCGCCATGGCATTTGCCAAAAGTGTGGCCGCCGGCCACGAGCGCCACGGTCTCCGCATCATTCATCGCCATACGGGCGAAGGTTTCGCGGATGTCACGGCCGGAGGCGATGGGGTCAGGCTTGCCGTTGGGGCCCTGCGGGTTGACGTAAATCAGGCCCATCTGCACGGCGCCCAAGGGGTCTTCCAATTGGCGGTCACCGGTGTAGCGGGTGTCACCCAGCCAGGTATCCTCGGTGCCCCAATAGATGTCCTCCTCGGGCTCCCAGACATCAACGCGCCCACCGGCAAAGCCGAAAGGCTTGAAACCCATGGATTCCATCGCGCAATCGCCGGCCAGCACCATCAGATCGGCCCAGGAAATGGCATTGCCGTATTTCTGCTTGATCGGCCAAAGCAGGCGGCGCGCCTTGTCCAGATTGGCATTGTCAGGCCAGGAATTCAGCGGCGCAAAGCGCTGCGTGCCGCTCGAGGCGCCACCGCGGCCATCGGCGATACGATAGGTGCCGGCACTGTGCCAGGACATGCGGACGAAGAGCGGGCCATAATGGCCGTAATCCGCCGGCCACCAGGGCTGGCTATCGGTCATCAGCGCGAAGAGATCCTGCTTCAGCGCCTGCAGGTCGAGGGTCTTGAAGGCCGCGGCATAGTCAAAGCCGGGATCCATCGGGTTCGACAGGGCGGAATGCTGATGCAGAATTTTCAGATTGAGCTGGTTGGGCCACCAATCCTTGTTCGAGCGCACGCCGAAGGTCGCATGCTTGGGCGCGCCATGCAGGACCGGGCATTTGCCTGCGCTCGGGCCATTATTTCCGTCCATGTGTCTCTCCGTGTCTGGTAGAAAAATTTGCATATGGAGCCCTTGCGGGCCTTGACCAGTGATGGGGGCATGGACCGCCAGAATGCCATGGCACCATATCAGCCTGACCGGTGGTCGAGGCTCATGGTGCTGGTGGTCCCCTCGGCAGAGCCTGCTCCCTCGGGCGGGAGAGTTAAAGCCTGGATAGGCGAACCGCAAGGGCAAGATTAAAGTCCCGAAAGCTGCCTTTTGGCTGTCAGCCGGGTCGCCGTTTTTGCCCGGCGCAGTCCGGAGGCGGAGCATTGGGGGCCTCTGCGGTGACAGGCCTTGGCCATCGGCTTGAACTTGCGCGCGGCCGCCGTTACACTGGCCGAGTGAGACGGATCCCCGCCCCTATAGCGCGAATTTTGGCTTTGGTCCTGCTGTTCCAGGCCGCGCTGGCGCCGGCTTTGTGCCTTGGCCGGGCGCAGGGGCATGTCATCACCATGGAGATCTGCGGGCCCGAGGGCATGCGCAGCATGCCGCTCGCCCTGGACGATCAAGCCCCCGCCCAACCCGGCGAGGCGCATGGGTTTTGCGCCGTCTGCGCCGCCATGCCCCAGGGTGCGCAGGCGCTGACCCCTGCCCTGCCCGCGCCTTCCTGGCTGGCCATTGTCATCACTTGGCCCGGCTCCAACCCCGCCGCGCTGCCACCCCAGGCACGCGCACCACCCCAGCAACCCCGCGCCCCACCCGCCCTGGCCTGAACCCCTCGCCGCGCGCTTCGGCGCGCATGTGTTCACTCCTTGTCGGATCATCACCATGTCGAATCTTTGTCGCGCGCTTCTCGCCGCGCCATGCCTGCTGGCCATCCCCGCCTTCGCGCAGGAGAGCATACCCTCAACGCCCCCCGTCACCGTCATTGGCGAGCGTGAGCGGCTGACCACCGAAAGCAACGAGGCCGCCAGGACGCGGCTGTGGTCCTCCCCTGGCGCCAATAGTGTGGTGGAGGCGCGCGACTTCCAGGAGCGCGCCGGCGCCACCTCGGTGCGCGATGTGCTGGAATATACCCCCGGCGTCTTTGCCGCCCCCAAATGGGGCGAGGATGCCAGGCTCTCCATCCGCGGCTCGGGGCTTGCGCGGAATTTCCACCTGCGCGGCGTCGCGGTCTATCAGGATGGCATTCCACTCACACAGGCCGATGGCAGCGGCGACCTGCAGGAGATCGACCCGCTGGCCTATCAGCGCGTGGAAGTGCTGCGCGGCGGCAATGCCTTCTCGCTGGGCTCGACCACACTCGGTGGCGCCATCAACTTCGTCACCAATTCGGGGGTGAGCGCGCCCGGCGGCACGGCGCGGCTGGAGGCCGGCAGCGATGGCTTCTTCCGCGGTCAGGCTGCCTATGGCGTGGCTGTCGGCCCCTATGAGGCCTATGTCAGCAACAGCTGGACGCAGCAGAATGGCTACCGCCACAATTCCGCCGGCCAGGCGAATCGCTTCAACGCCAATGCCGCCTATCGCTGGAACGACCAGGTCGAGACCCGGATCATCATCAGCGCCAACACCATCTGGCAGCAAATTCCCGGCGCGGTGACGCGGGTTTCCGCGCTGAACGCGCCGCGCACCCCGGCCTTCGCGAACGAAAACAACAACTACCAGCGCAATATCAACACCACCCGCCTGGGCACCATCACCGCCATCCAGGCCACGCCGGAACTGCGCTTCGAGTTGGGCGGCAGCTATGTCGAGCGCCGGCTCTACCACCCGATCTTCCAAATCGTCCGCAACCAAACGGGTGACGTCAATCTTTTCGCCCGCGGCAGCTATGACGGCCAATTCTTCGGCCTGCGCAACCGCACCAGCTTTGGCGTGACCTTCGCCGAGGGCAGCACCGATAATAAGCGTTTCATCAACAATTACGGCATCCAGGCCAACCGGACCTCCCAATCGGAGGACCTCGCCCGCACCACCACGCTCTATGCCGAAAACGCACTCTATATATTGCCCCAAATCGCGCTGGTGGCAGGCTTCCAGGGCGGCTTCGCCTATCGCTCCAGCCGCAACATCCTCAACCCCGCGCTGTCGGGTGCTGGCAATTGGGAATGGGCCAATCCGCGCCTGGGCGTGCTGTATGAGGTGACGCCGACGATCCAGGCCTATGCCAACCTCACCTGGTCCACCGAGCCGCCAACGCTGTCGGACCTCATTGCCCTCGTGCCGCTCGGCGGCTTCTCCCGCCTCAATGCCCAACGCGCCTATACCACCGAGATCGGCACCCGCGGCCAGCATGGCCGGGTGGCCTGGGAGGTTGCGGCCTACCGCGCCTGGCTGCGCGACGAAATCCAATTGCTGCAAGGCCCCACACCCGGCAGCAGCCTGGCGCAGAACCTGCAAGGCCGCACCATCCACCAAGGTGTGGAAGTGGCGCTGAACTATAGCATCGCCGACAACCTGATCAGCGATGGTGACCGCCTGAGCACCCGCGCCGCCTGGACCTTCTCGGATTTCCGCTTCTCCGACAATGCCACTTACCACGACAACCAATTGCCCGGCGCACCGAGGCATGTGCTGCGCCAGGAGCTGCGCTACCGCCATGCCTCCTCCGCCTGGATCGCGCCGAATATCGAGGTGGTGCCGCAGGGTTTTTACGCCGACAACGCCAATACTCTGCGCAGCAACCCCTATACCCTGTTTGGCATTCGCGGTGGGGTGGAGCTGATCCCCGGCCGGGTCACGGCGTTCTTTGACGCCCGCAACCTCGGCAATACACGCTATATCTCTTCCGCCTCGGTGCTGCCCCGCGCCGTGGCCAATTCGGCGGTGTTTGAGGCGGGCTTCGGCCGCAGCGTCTTCGCCGGCCTGCAGGTGAGGTTCTGATGAAAAGACTTTTCGCCCTGGCGCTGCTGGCCGCACCGGCCAGCGCCCATGTGGTCATCACCCCGGCCGAGGCGCCGGCGGGCTCCTATACCCGCATCGCCTTCATGGTCGGCCATGGCTGCGCCGGTGCCGCGACCACCGGCATCGAAGTCACCCTGCCCGAGGGGCTTTCGGCTGCCCGGCCGCAGCCGAAAACCGGCTGGAACATCACGGTGGAGACGCGCCCGCTGGAACGTCCCGCCCCCACCGCCCATGGCCTGGTGCGTGAGGCCCCGGCGACCATTTCCTGGACCGGCGGCCCGCTGCCGGACCAGCATTACGAGGAATTCGTCATGCTCATCGCCACCCCTAACCGGCCCGGCAACACACTGATCTTCCCCATCATCCAGCGTTGCGAGGGCGGTGCCCAGCATGCCTGGGTGGAGGTACCAGCCGAGGGCATGCGGGCCAGAAGCCCCGCCGCCACGCTGCGACTGGTGGCACGCTGATGCGCGCGTTGCTTCTGGCCCTGGCCATGCTGCCGCTCGGCGCCAGCGCCTGCGACCCCGATGAGATGGATCGCGCCATGAGCGAGATCTGCACCGCCGCCACCGCCGCCGCGGCCGAGGTGGTGCAGGCCGCAACCCCCCTGGCCCAGGGCGAGGAGGCGGCGGCGATGGCCGCCCGGCTCGCCCATGCAAGGCATATTTGTATCAATGGAGACCCCAGCCTGGCGGCAGCAGAATCGGTGCATCTCGCCCGCTTCGCCGCCCGAATTGAGGCCCGGCTGACCAGCAAGGATAGCACGCGATGAACCGACGCCTTCTCCTCGCCACCGCCCTTCTGCCCATGGCGGCCCAGGCGCATGGCAGCGCCACCCAACATGGCAGCCTGACGCTGGAAGCCCCCTTGACCCGCGCTGCCGGCCAGGGCGGCCAGGGGGCTGGATTTGTGACGATCCGCAATACCGGTGGGGCTGACCGCCTGCTCTCGGCCAGCACCCCGGCCGCAGGGCGCACCGAATTGCACACCATGCTGCGCGATGGCGATATCATGCGCATGCGCCAGGTTCAGGCCATCGCCGTGCCGGCCAATGGCGCGGTGAGCCTCGCCCCTGGCGGGCTGCATATCATGCTGCTGGGCCTGACACGGCCGCTGGTGGTGGGCGAGAGCGTGCCGCTGACGCTGGTCTTCGAACAGGCCGGCGCGGTGACATTGCAACTCGCGGTGCAAGCGGCCGGTGCGCGGATGCCGATGCATTGAGGCGGTGATGCGCTGTGGTGGCCTCTTCCTGCCCGCGCGCGGTGGGGGGGGGCGCGCCTGTCGCGCACGCCGGCCGCCCAAGATCTGAAATTTCTGGCTTTTCTGGTAAATCTGCGATGTTGGTTGCGAAATTTGGCTTTTTCTCATTAGGCAAAATTTGCCCCATGGGATGTCAGAAATTCCCCCAAATCACATTCCCAGAAAAAAACATCTCTAGAATTACATTCAATCTTGCGGCATTCCGCGCCAGGCGATAAACAAATCGCTAACGGGTGCCGCCTTGGCGCTCGCAGATTGGCGAGGAGTTAAGACATGTCGGTGACACTGAGCGGGGGTTCCAGCGATCCTATTGTGATCCCATTCGACTGGGGTGGCACCAAAGACACCGCCCAGGCCTTTGCCGCGAGCACCAAGACCCCCACGCAATATCGCGGCCCGGGCGAACAAACCCCGGCACCTGCGACGCCCGATACCCCCTTGCTCGTCTCCGGCACGCCAACCGAGGCGATTTCGACCGCAAATTATTACAAGGTCCTCATCAACGCCTCCTCCGCGGTATCCGTCGTGGGTGGCAGTGGGAATGACGTGGTGGTCGCTGGCAATGCCGGTATCGTGTACAACACCGGCGGTGATTATGACTCCGGCGGCGGCAACGACACTGTTCTCGCCGGTGGCGGCGATAATCTCATCGGCGCCAATGCTTCAAGTCAACAAACCAACTCATTTTTTGGCACAGGCGCCGGAAATGACACGATCATATCGTCAACCGGTAATAACACGACGGATTCAACATTCGTAGCGAACACCACCGATGCCCTGAGAGGTTTACGGT
>NZ_JBBARU010000012.1:0-68724 GCF_040399605.1 Rhodovarius sp.
AGGAAACTAAGTTTCCTGCTGGGGTGCTCGAGGGGCAAAGCCCCTCGATCTTGTTCGTGGCAGCCTGCCAGAGATCGACAAAGGCCAGCCAAGACGTTGAACCAGCGTCAATTCTCAGCCATTTTCTGCAATTCCTTGCAGCATGTCAGACTTGGTGTGGTTTGAAAAAAACTGCGGCGGCCTCAAGGCTGGCCTGTTTGGCGGCCTTGGCCGCTTCGGCACGGATAATTTCCTGCTGCAATGCGGCGATATGCTCGGCGAAATCGCTTACGGACCAGCCATCATACTGGCGTGGTGCCAATGGCCGTTCTGGCCGCCTTATGCTGTCTTCATCATGCATTGCCCCATAACCTCCCGCTTTTTGGCCACTTGGTCCTTTGACCCTGGCCGCAAGCGCGACTATATCAATCTTTGATGTTGGTGGGGATTCTCCCTGCCATCCCGAGACTCCGCCCCGCGTGCCCGGGTGGGCCGGCCCGGGCCGCAGCATATTGCGCGCGCCCCACCGGCCTCCGTGTTGCGCCAACAGCTGTGAACCAACGCCGATGACCCAGCCCCTGATGCCCAAGGCCACCGCCGTGTGGCTAATCGAGAAAACCGCTCTGACCTTTGACCAGGTTGCCGATTTCGTCGGCATGCATCCCCTTGAGGTCCAGGCCATTGCGGATGGTGAGGTGGCGCAGGGTATTATCGGTTATGACCCCATTGCCAATAGCCAATTGACGCGCGAGGAAATTGCCCGCTGCGAGGCCAATGCCGATGCGCGGCTGCAGATTTCTATCTCCTCGATCGAACTGCCCAAGGCGCGCGGCAAGGGTGCGCGCTATACCCCGGTGGCCAAGCGCAATGACCGGCCTGATGGCATTGCCTGGCTGCTGCGCAACTACCCCAAGCTGCCCGATCCGGCGGTGGGCAAGCTTTTGGGCACCACCAAGGACACCATTGCCAAGGTGCGCGACCGGACCCATTGGAACAGCTCCAATATCAAGCCACGCGACCCGGTGATTCTGGGGCTTTGCACCCAGCAGGCGCTCAATGCGGTGTTGCTGGCGGCGGGCGAGAAGCCGGGTGCGCTGCCGCTGCCCGCGCCTGAGGATGGCGCGGAATAGGCGTGACAGCCCCAGGTTGAGCAGTCACACTGCCGCAGGTGGTGT
Source organism: Rhodovarius sp. (assembly GCF_040399605.1). Taxonomy (NCBI): domain Bacteria; kingdom Pseudomonadati; phylum Pseudomonadota; class Alphaproteobacteria; order Acetobacterales; family Roseomonadaceae; genus Rhodovarius; species Rhodovarius sp. Next base: position 1,155 of record NZ_JBBARU010000012.1, read on the forward strand.
GGAGGGGCGAGATGTCCAGCAACGCAGGTGGCCGGGGGAAGCGGCAAGCTGGCTTTGCGGAGGCTGGTGACCTTTTTGGCGGCGACGTGCCGCCGCCGGGGCATCTCGGCCATCGTGCCCGCATGCGGGAGCGGCTGCTGCGGGCGGGGCCGGATGCGCTGCTCGACCATGAAATGCTGGAGATGCTGCTCTTCACCGCCATGCCGCGGCGCGACACCAAACCCATTGCCCGCGCGCTGCTCGACCGTTTTGGCAGTTTTGCCGATACCATCGCCGCACCCATGGCCGCCTTGCAGGCGGTGGAGGGCATGGGCGAAGCAGGTGCGGCAGCGCTGAAACTGGTGCAGGGCGCGGCACTCAGGCTCTCTGCCGCCTCAATCAAATCACAAAACCTGCTGAACAATTGGGAGCGGCTGCTGGAGCACCTGACGGCGGTGATGGCGCGCGAGCCGATTGAGCAGTTTCGCGTGCTGTTTCTCGACAGCAAGAACAGGCTGATCGCCGATGAGGCGCAGGCGCGGGGCACGGTGAACCACACGCCGGTCTATCCGCGGGAGGTGGTGAAGCGGGCGCTGGAATTGCACGCAACCGCCTTGATTTTGGTGCATAATCACCCGAGTGGTGACCCAACACCCTCACGCGCTGATATTGAGATGACGGCCGAAACCCGCCGCGCCGCCGAGGCGCTGGGGATTGTGCTGCATGATCATGTGGTGGTCGGGCGCGGGCAGCACCTCTCCTTTCGGCGGGAGGGGTTGCTGTAGTTCAGCCGCCCTCTGCGGGTTCCAGATCAACGCTGACGCTCAGGTGATGCGCGCCGCCGCCCAAAATCACCCCGCGCAGCGGCGAGATATCGGCGAAATCGCGCCCCCAGGCGATCACCACATGCTCATCGCGCACCACGATGCCATTGGTGGGGTCCAGCCCCACCCAGCCATCGCGCTCGCCCAGCCAGGCGCCGACCCAGGCATGGCTTTGGTCGGCGCCGCGGCGGCGCTCCTGGCCGGGCAGCGGGCGGGTGCGGATATAGCCAGACATATATCGGGCCGGCAGGCCGAGGCCGCGCAGGGCTGCGATCATCAGATGGGTGAAATCCTGGCAGACGCCGCGGCGCAGCCGCAGCACCTCCTCCACCGGGGTGGAGATGGAGGTCACGCCGGCCTGGAAGCGGAATTCGGTGGCGATGCGTTCATTAAGATGCAGCAGGGCCGCCAGCACCGGCCGGCCGGGGGGGAAGCAGGGGCGGGCGAATTCTGCCGCCTCGGCCAGGGCGGGGGCATGGGCTGAGGCATGGAGGTATTCCGTGGCCTCGTCGCAGCCGCGCTGGGCCTGGTCAGCCACCACATCCCAGGGCAGCGTCGCCTCGGGTTGGGGCGGCGGGGCGAAGTTAACCTCGACCAACGCCTCGGCCGTTACCTCGAAATGCTGATGCGGGGCGGCGATGAAGATGCGGGTGGCGGCATTGCCAAAATGGTCATGCGTCTCGGTCGCGTGGTCGGGGGCGGGCTGGCAGCGGATGCGGGCATGAATCACCCGCTGGCCCGGCAGGGCGCGCGGCTTGAGGTGCAAGAGATGCGCTGCCAGATCGACCGGCTGGTCATAGGCATAGGCGGTGATGTGGCGCACCCAATACATCATGTGGCGAGCACCTCGGCCGGTACTGCCACCGGTCCATCGAGCCCGAGCGAGCGCGCGACCGGCAGCATGGCGAAATATCGCCTGGTGACGCCGTCACTGAGCCCGCCCAGGCGGTCGGCCATCTCGGACAGTTGCGGCGGCAGCATGGCGGCGGCCACCGCCTGCTCGGGCGAGGCCAGGATGGATTGCACCAGCGCCTCGGCATCGCGCGACAGGGCGCCGGCCTCATCCACCAGGGGGTCCTCGGTGAGGCCGGATACCTCGGCCAGCGCGGCCTGGATGGCGCTGATCTGAAAGGCGAGGCCGCGGGGGTTTGACGGGTCGGCCAGCACGAGGTCGAGCACCGGGGCGGGCTGCAGCACGGCGAGGTAGCGGCTGCGATAGGTGATCACGCTGTCGCAGAGTTCCAGCACGAGGCGCAAGCCGGCCTCGATGCGCGCGGGCGGCTGGTCCAGCACCAGGCCGATCTCGGCCAGCACCGCCTGCGAGCGCTCCAGCCGGCGGCCGAGTTCCAGGAACAGCCGTCCGCCGCCGCGCACCATATTCTCGCTGGCCACGCCGGCCACGGCGGTGGCGAAGCGCAGATTGGCCACCATGGCGCGGGAGAGGGATTCGAGGCCGGTGCCCGCCGTCTCGCCGGCCGCGCGGGCGGCGCGCAGGCTGAGATTGAAGGTGGCGTGCATGTCATCGGTCAGCCGGTCGCGCACCGTCTCGGTCAGATTGGCGATGCGGGCCTGCAATTGCCCGACAGCACCCTCGGGCCGCGCGGCATGGGCCAGGGCGGCGGCGAGCGCCGTGGTGGAGCCACCGCCGGGCAGCGCCTCGGCATCTATCAGCCCGGCCTCGCGCAGGCAGCGCGCCAGGGCGGCGACCTCGGCGATCTCGCGCGGCAGCGGCGCGCCGCGGCGCAGGCGGGTGAGGGTGGCGCGGATCAGCCGCGCCGCGCGGTCCAGCCGCTCCACATAACGGCCCAGCCAATAGAGGTTGTCGGCCACGCGGGAGGGGATGGCGCCGGAATTGCGGCGTATGGCGATGGGGGGCAATTGCTGCGCGGCGGGGCCGATGATCGGCAGTGCTTCTTCTTCGGCCAGCACCCAGACATCCTTGCACCAGCCCGAACGCGGCAGCCGCCCGGCCATGGGTGCGGTGCCATCGAGCACGCGCGCGAGGCCACCGGGCATGGCATGCCAGCCGGTATCATCGCTGACCGCAAAAAGCCGCAGCGCCAGCGGCAGGGGGGCCAGGGCGGTGCCGGAAAAACACGGCGCGACCGAGGCGGTGGGCAGCCAGGTGGCGCACCAGGCGCCCGGCGCGGCCTCCAGGCGGGGGGCCATGGCGGGGGTATAGACCTCGCCCGGGGCGGCACCATCCATGGCGGGGCGGATGAGGATGGGCTCGCCTGCCGCCAGCACTTGCGCCGTGGCGCCTGGGCTGCCGAGCCAGAGCGTGGGCAGGCTTTCCAGCAAGAGGCTCTCGCCCAGAAGATGCTCGCACAAGGCCGGCAGGAAGGCTGCGAGGGCTGGGGATTCGGCCAGGTCGGCACCCGGGGCATTGACCAGCGCCAGGGCGCCATGCCGCGCCGCATCCAGCACGCCGGGCACGCCGCCTGCGGCATCGGCTTCGGGGAATTCCAGCGGGTCGAGCGTATTGGCCTCGACCCGGGAGAGCAGCACATCGATGGGCTGCAGGCCCTGCAAGGTTTTGAGGAATAGCGCGCCGCCGCGCACCGTGAGGTCTCCTGGCTCGACGAGCGCAGCCGAGATTTCGCGGCTGAGCACGACATGCTCGAACCAATGCGGATCGGCGGTGCCCGGGCTGAGCAGGGCCACGGCCGGTGCGCCGGCGCGCTGCGGGCCCAGGCGTTGCAGGCTGTCCTGCCAAAGCTCGAAAAAGATCGACAGGCCGCGCGGCTTGGCGGCGCGAAATGCCTCGGGCATCGCTTGGCCCATCAGGCGGCGATTTTCCATCGCGTGTCCCATGCCGGAGACCAGGCCGGCACGGTCACTCATCACCCGCCATTGCCCATCCGGGCCGCGCAGCATTTCGGCTGCATAAAGTTGCAGCAGGGGGTTTGGTGCGGGGGCATTGGCGCGGCGCGAGGCGCGCAGGAATTGCGGATTGCCATAGACCAGCATCGGCGGCAGCAAACCCAGGCGCAGGAGAGTTTGCGGGCCATAGAGATCGGCCAGGACGGCCTCCAGCAGCCGCGCCCGCTGGGCCAGCCCGGCCTCGAGGGTGGCAAATTCGGCTGCCGGCATAGGCAGGGGCACGGGGTCACAGCGCCAGCCCATGCCCGCAGCTTTGGTGCCGGGCAGGATGGAGGCGATGCCCTCCTCCTCGGCGGCGCGCTGCAAACGTCGGGCGCGCTCCTCCAATTGCGGCTTGCCCAGGCCACCGACGGCACCGAGCAGATTGCGCCAATGCGGCCTGATCCGCCCTGCGCCATCCACCATCTCATCCATAGGCGCGCTCATCGGCGACCCAATTCAAACACGGTCCAGGGGCGGGTCGCCCCTGGTGGGGGGTGTCGGGGGGCAAAGCCCCCTGACAAGCAACCTCTCCCGTTACGCATAAGCCCGCAAATCCAGCGTCAACGGATGTTCCGCACTGCGGCCCGCATGCAGCGGCGCGCTGAAGCCCGGCGTGTGATTGATGGTGAAGAAGCGCGAGCGCCGCCGGGCCTCGGCTTCATTGGTATTGACCGGGAAGCTGTCGTAATTGCGCCCGCCCGGGTGGATGGTGTGGTGTTGCACGCCGCCAATGGCACGGTTGTTCCAGGTGTCGTGGATGTCGATGGTGAGCGGTGTTTGGGCTTTGATCGTCGGGTGCAGGGCTGAATAGGGCGCCCAGGCCTTGAAGCGGATACCGGCGATGTATTCGCCAGTGGTTTCGGTGGCGGTGAGCGGGACTGTGACACCGTTGCAGATCAGTGAAAAACGCTCGGGCGAGAAATTCGAGAGTTTCACCTGGATGCGTTCGACCGAACTGTCGACATAGCGTGCGGTGCCGCCGGCCGCCTGTTCCTCGCCCAGCACGTGCCAGGGTTCCAGCGCGTGGCGGATTTCGAGGCGCATGTCGCGCAGCGTGGTTTCGCCGATCAGCGGGAAGCGGAATTCCATGTGGGGGGCGAACCAGGCCGGGTCCAGCTTGAAGCCGAATTGGCCGAGATCTTCCAGCGCGTCGTTAAAATCCTGGCCGCAGAGTTCGGGCAGCATGAAATTGTCATGCAGCCGGGTGCCCCAGCGGATGAGGCGGCGCTCATAGGGGCGGTTCCAGAAGGCGGCGACGGCGGCGCGCATCAGCAGCATCTGGGCGGTGGACATTTCGGCATGCGGCGGCATTTCGAAGCCGCGGAACTCGACGAGGCCGCGCCGGCCGGAGGCGCTGTCCGGGTTGTACATCTTGTCGATGCAGAATTCGGTGCGGTGGGTATTGCCGGTCATGTCGGCGAGGATGTTGCGGAACAGGCGGTCCACCAGCCAGGGCGGCGTGGGGCGGGTTTTGGCGGCTTCGGCGAAGGCGATTTCCAGTTCGCGAACATTATCCTGCCGCGCCTCGTCGATGCGCGGGTGCTGGCTGGTGGGGCCGATGAAGAGGCCGGAGAAGAGATAGGAGAGGCTGGGGTGGTTGTGCCAGAAACCGAGCAGCGATTTCAGCAGATCCGGACGGCGCAGAAAGGGGCTATCGGCGGCATCGGCCGCACCCATCACCACATGATTGCCGCCGCCGGTGCCGACATGGCGGCCATCCATCATGAATTTCTCGGCGGTGAGGCCGACCTGGCGGGCCTGCTCGTAGAGTTGGGCGGTGCGGTCCACCACCTCATGCCAGCCATGGGCGGGGTGGATATTCACCTCGATCACGCCCGGATCGGGGGTGACGGAGAAATGCGGCAGGCGGGGGTCTTCGGGCGGCAGATAGCCTTCGAGGAAGATTTTGCGGCCGGTTTGGGCGGCGGTGCCCTCAATGGCGGCGACGAGGTCCAGCCAATCCTCGGCGGCGAAGACGGGGGGGAGGAAGACATGCAGCAGGCCGCCGCGTGGCTCCACGCAGAGCGCGGTGCGGATCTGGCCTGGGTCTATAGCCGCCTGGGTGCTGGGTTGCGGGTGGGGGCGGAAATCCTCGATGCCGAGGTCATCATGCAGCGCGTCCATGGCACGGCTGAGGGCGAGTTGGCGGCGCTGGATCACCGCCTCAGCGCTGGGCAGGGGCGCGGTATCGGCGAAGGGATCGGGCTCGGCATCCGCCTCCAGCGCGGCCGGGTCGATCCAGGGCAGTGAGGCGAGCGGCAGGCGCAGGCCCATGGGGCTATCGCCGGGGACGAGGAACATCACATCATCGCGGAAGAACCAGCGTCCGGTCTGCCAGAGGCGCGCCCCCCCCTCGGCCTGCACCCGGCGCAGCGGCAGCACGGAGCCGACCGGGGCGCCCAGGCCCTGGGCGAAGATGCGCTTGAGGCGGGTGCGCTCCAGCGGGTCGGCCAGCTTGCTGTCCTCGGCGAGGATATTGGCCGGCAGGCGGCCTTCCTTCCAGAGGTAGTAATGGATGTCCTCATGGCCGGATTGCACCATGGCGGGGTCGACCTGCAGCCGGGCGGCGAGGAGTTTGCTGAAGTGCGCGGCATCGGCGGGGGTGGCGTTATCAGTGTCATCGTCGCTGGCCAGGAGGGCGGGGTTTTCCCAGACTGGAACGCCATCGGCCCGCCAATGGCAATACAGGGCGAAGCGCGGCAGCGGCTCGCCGGGGTATTGCTTGCCCTGGGTATATTGCAGCGCGGCACCCGGGGCCCAGAGCGGTGCCAGGCGGCGCAGCAGGCGCCCGGCATAGCCCCGCTTGGTCGGGCCCAGCGCGTCGATGTTCCATTCCCGCGCGTCGCGATCGGTATCGGCGACGAAGGTGGGCTCGCCGCCCATGCTCAGGCGGACATCACCGGCGGCGAGTTCGGCATCCACGGCGCGGCCGGTGGCGAGAATGCGTTGCCATTGCGCTGGGCTATAGGGCTTGGTGACGCGGGGCGTTTCCAGCACGCGGGTGACATGCATTTCGAAGCCAAATTCGCATTTCGCCTCCTCCACCATGCCGGAGATGGGCGCGGCCGAAGCGGGCTCGGGCGAGGCGGCGAGTGGGATATGGCCCTCGCCGGTGAAAAGGCCTGAGGTGGCGTCGAGGCCGATCCAGCCGGCGCCGGGGAGATAGACCTCGGCCCAGGCATGCAGATCGGTGAAATCGGCGGCGGGGCCCTCGGCGCCGGTCACCGGTTTTACGTCGCCCACCAATTGGATGAGGTAGCCGGAGACGAAACGCGCGGCGAGGCCGAGATGGCGCAGCGCCTGGACCAGCAGCCAGGCGGAGTCGCGGCAGGAGCCACGGCCTTCTTCAAGGGTTTGCTCTGGCGACCAGACGCCGGGCTCCATCCGCACGATGTAATTAGTGCGGCCTTGGATCATCTGGTTGAGGCCCACCAGCATGTCGATGCTGCGCCGCTCGGTGCGGGGGACATCGGCCAGGAAGGCTTTGAGCAGCGGCCCGGATTCGGTGGTTTTGCGGAAGGGGGCGAGTTCCTCGTCCAGCACAGGATCATAGGCGAAGGGCCAGGTTTCGGCTTCGGGCTCGAGGAAGAAGTCGAAGGGGTTTTGCGTCGCCATATCGGCGATCAAATCCACGGTCACGTCGAAATGGGTGACCTTTTCGGGGAAGACCACGCGGGCCTGGAAATTGCCCTGCGGATCCTGCTGCCAGTTCAGGAAATGGCCGCGCGGCGAAATGTTGAGCGAATAGGCCAGAACCGGGGTGCGGGCATGCGGCGCGGGGCGTAGGCGGATGACCTGGGGCCCGAGTGCCACCGGCTTTTCATAGGTGTAGCTGGTGCGGTGGCGCAGCGCGACATGAATGGTCATGAGCTAATCCCGGGGGTTTGGTCGCAGACCTTGGGCTATAGCGCAGGGCCGTAGCCTGGGGATAGGTTTGAAGGGTCGCCGTGGCCCTGCGGCGGCAATTGTGTTGTGCTGCCGCGATCCAAGAACGAGAAACGCCATGCCCCGCATCACCGCCCCTGCCCTCATCACCCTTGTCAGCGCCATGTTCGAGGCGGTGGGCAGCAGCGGCCCTGAGGCCGCGCGAATCGCCTCCGACCTGGTGGAGGCCAATCTTCGCGGCCATGACAGCCACGGCGTGCAACTCGTGCCGCGCTATATCGAGAATGCCGAGGCGGGGCTGATCAACCCCAATACCCAGCCCAGCCGGGTGGGTGGCGAGGGTGCGATGGCCGTATGGGATGGCGGCATGGGGTTTGGCCAGGTGGTTGGCCGCGCGGTGACGGATTGGGCGATTGAGACCAGCCGGGCGCAGGGCATGGCGATGTTTGGGCTGCGCCGCACCCATCATCTGGGCCGCATCGGCGGCTATGCCGAGCAGGCGGCGGCGGCGGGGATGATTTCGCTGTTCTTCGTCAATGCGGTGAGCGGGCGGGGCGTGGTGGCGCCCTTTGGCGGCATGGATGGAAGGATGGGAACCAATCCGGTTTGTATCGGCGTGCCGATGGCGCCTGAGCCGATCATTTTGGATTTCGCCACCTCGGCCATTGCGGTGGGCAAGGTGAAAGTGGCGTTTAATGCCGGCAAGCAGGTGCCGCCCGGGGTGTTGATCACCCATCTGGGCGAGGCCTCGACCGACCCTGCGGTGATTTATGGCCAGGGGCCGCGCGGCGCGCTGGGGCCCTTTGGTGGGCATAAGGGTTACGGGCTGGCCTTGATTTGCGAAATTCTCGGCGGCGCGTTGACTGGCGGCGGCACCAATCAGCCTCAGACGCCCAATGATCGCGGCATCGTCAATGGCATGTTCGGCATCATGCTCGACCCTGCGCGCATGGCCGATCTGCCGGGCTTTGCCCATGAGGTGCAGGCGATTTGTGACCATGTGCGGGCCTCGGCACCGGATAATGTGCTGCTGCCGGGCGAGCCGGAGCGGCGCACCCGCGCCCAGCGCAGCGGCAGCGATGGCATCCCGCTCGATGAGGTGAGTTGGGGCGATCTGGCGGTGACGGCGACGCGGCTGGGCATGCCCGAGGCGCTCATTCAGGCCGCGCTGGCGTGACCCCGCTCTTCCCGCGCGAGGCCTTCGATATTGGCCCGGATGTGGCGCATTTGTGCTGCGGCGGGGAGCCGCCCTGGCTGCGCAGCCACTCCATGGCCATGGCCCGCTATGCCGAGCACCGCAATGGCGGCTTCACCGGGCGCGACCTGATGGATGCCGAGGTGCTGGCGGTGCGTGGCCTGCTGGCGGAGGAATGGGGCGTGGCCTTGGCGGAGATTGGTTTTGTCTCCTCGGTGGCCGATGGCTGCGCCATGCTGGGCGAGAGCCTGGAATTGCCGCCGGGCTGCAATGTGGTGGCGGCGGATATTGAATATTCCTCGGTGCTGGGTGGCTTTGCGCTGCGGCCGGGGGTGGAGATGCGCATCGGCCAGGGGCTGGCCGGCATTGCTGGATTGGTGGATGCGCGGACCCGCGCGATTCTGGTCTCCGATATTTCGCAACTCACCGGCGAGGCGGCTGATTTGCCGGCGCTGCGCGCCCTGGCCGATGCGGTGGGGGCGGCTTTGATCGTGGATTTCACCCAGGCGGCGGGGTGGAAGCGGGTGGATGCGGCGATGGCCGATTTTGCCTTCTCCTCCTGCTATAAATGGCTGCTGGGGAGCACCGGCATCACGGTGGCCTATTGGAATATGGCGCGGCAGCCTCACTGGGCGCCACGCTCGGGCGGCTGGTTCAGCCTGGTGGCGCCGATTGACTGGCAGGCGCCTGCCCTGGTGCCGGACGCCATGCGGTTTTGCCGTGGCAACCCGGCCTTTGTGCCGCTCTATATGCTGGGCCATGCGGTGACGGTGGCGCGTGGTTGGGCCGGGGCGGCGGCGGTGGAGGCGCATGTTCTGGCGCTGACTGCCGCCATGCGGCAGGGCGTGCTGGCGGCGGGGCTGCCCTGTTGGACGCCCAGCCGCCATGGCGCCAATGTCTGTATTCCCCACCCTGACTCAGCCGCTGCCGTGGCGGGTTTGCGGGCGCGGGGCGTGATGGCCTGGGGCGGGCGGGGGCGGCTGCGCTTCAGCTTCCATGGCTATAATGGCATGGATGATGTGGCGGCGGCGCTGGCGGCTTTGCCGGCGGTGATGGGCTGAGGGCGCGGCCCTGGGAGCAGCTATGCCAGTTCAAACCCGACCTCACGGAAATACCGTAGCGCACCGGGGTGGAAGGGCATGATGCGATTATTCACCGCATTGGCGGCGCGGGTGGCCGCCGCACTGGAGTGGATCTCCGCCGCCGGATTGGCGGCGCTGAGCACTTGGCGGGTGATCGCATAGGCCGTGGCATCTGAGAGCGCGGCATTGGCAATCACAAAATTCCAGGCGGCGAAGCTGGCCACCGGCGCCCCCTGCCCCGCATAGCTGCCGGCGGGGGTATTGCTGGGGGCAAGATAGGGCATGCGGGCAATCACCCGGGCGGTGACCTCATTGCCGGGGCCGAAGATGATGGCCGGCGCCCGGCCGAGCACCGCCACCAGCGAGGGGATGGGCACGATCGCACCTTGCCAGAGCGCGTCCATGGCACCACTCAGCAGGCCCTCGGTCATCGCCGAGGGGTCACCACTCACCACCTCGATATGGATGCCCGCGGCCTCGGCGGCGGCGCGGAGAAAACTCTCGGCCGGGCCGCGGGCGGGGCCAGCCCCCACCCGTTTGCCATTGAGTTGGTTGAAGCGGGTGAGGCCGCTGCTGGTGAGCGCGGCGATGTGAAAGGCCGTCTCATACATGGGAAACAGCGCGCGCACCGCGACATGCCGCCGCCCGCCTGCCGCCTGGCTGCCCTGCAGCGCATCCTGCACGCTGCCCAGAAAGGCGGTGCCCAGCGCCAGGGGGTCATCCTGCACCAGGGCGAGGTTTTGCAGCGAGCCGGCGCTGGTGCGGGCCTCGGCGGGGATGCCGCCCTGGCGAAGATAGGCGGCCAGACCCTCGGCATAGGGCAGGAAGGCGCTGCCCGGCCCTGCGGCAAATATCCGCAAGGGCACCTGGGCCTGGGCGGGCTGGGTGAGGGCGATGAGGGGGCTGGCCATGGCGGCGCGTCGGTTCATGGCGAATCTCTGGCTTGAGTGAGGGAGTAGGCTAGCCCTCCTCGCCGCCGCCTGCCAGTTTTGCCGCCATGCCCCATATCGCCGTTGCCCGTCTTTGGTTCGAGGCCAATTCCTTCGCCCCCGAAGCCACCCCTCTGGCCGCCTTCCAATCGCGTGAATGGGTGGCGGGCGATGATGCCCGCGCCCGCTATCGTGGCACGGCCACCGAATTGGGCGGGCTGGATGCCTTTCTGCGCGAGCGGCCTGAATGGTCAGCCACCATGCTGCGCTGCACCTCGGCCCAGCCGGGCGGGCCGATGACCGATCAGGCCTTCGCCACCTGGTGGGAGGAGGTGGCGGTGGGGCTCGCTTCTGGCGGGTTTGATGGGGTTTATCTCTCGCTGCATGGCGCCTGCCTCACCGAAAGCGACCCGGAGGCGGACCTCACCATCATCCGCCTGACGCGCGCGATCATCGGGCCTTCGGTGCCGCTGGTGGCGAGTTTTGACATGCATGCCAATCTCAGCCCGCAGCTGGTGGGACTGCTCGATGGCGCGAGCGGCTATCGCACCTACCCCCATATCGACATGGCGGATGCGGCGTGGCGGGCGCTGCGGCTGCTGGAGGCGCGGTTCTCGGGGCGGCGGCTGCATGGCGCCCTGGCCAAGCTGCCGCAGGTGCTGCACTCCTTCCATATGCGCAGCGAGGCGGGGCCGATGGCCGAGACCTGGGCGCTGGCCCAGGCGATGGAAAGCCCCGCGCTGCCGGATGTGAGCCTCTTTGGCGGCTTTGCCTGGGGGGATTCGCCGGGGGCTGGGCCCTCGGCCATGGCCTGGGGGGAAAGTGCCGACGGGGCCCGCGCGGCGGCACGCGCGGTGATGGCCGAATTGGCTGCCCGACTGCCCCGCTTTGCCGTGGCGCTGCCCGATGGGCCGGCGGGGCTGGCTGCGGCGCTGGAAGCGCCCCCGGGGCTGGTGGCGCTGCTCGACCCGGCTGACAACCCGCTCAGCGGCGGTGCCGCCGATACGCCGGGGCTGTTGCGGCTGCTGCTGGAGGCGGGCCCGCCGGTGGAAACCGTGCTGGCCTTTCTGCATGACCCTGAAGCGGTGGCCGAGGCCGCGGCACTGGGTGTTGGGGCGCCGATTGCGCGCCTGTTGGGCGGGCGCAGCACCGCCGCCTTTGGCCCGCCGGTGGCTTTTGCCGGGGTGGTGGAGCGGCTGACGCATGGGCGCTTCCTCAACCAGGGTCCGATGGAGGCGGGCAGCCCGGTGGATCTGGGGCCGAGCGCGGTGCTGCGGCGCGGCGCGCTGCGGGTGATCCTCACCTCACGCAAGGAGGCGGCGGTGGACCCGGCGTTTTTTGAACTGCACGGGATTGCGCTGGGTGAGGTTCGGCTGCTGGCCAATAAGGCCAAGAACCATTTCCGCGCCGCCTTCGCGGCCCGCTGCGCCGCCATTGTGGAGGCGGATTTTGCTGGGCCGGCGGCGCTGGATTTGGCCGGGCTGCCGTTTCGCCATGTGCCGACGGCCTGGCGGGGGGCGGTGGGGGTAGCTTGAGGCGCTATGCGTCGAGAAAGGTCAGGCGCAATTCGCCGGCTTTGCGCTCGACCGTCGATGCCTGACGGACGGCAAGCCATAGGATGAAGGCCACATCATCGTCCATTCCGTTATCGAGTGACAGCACCGCAGGCTGGGATGAGGGTGCGGGCAGCATGCCGCCCTGGTGTTTCAGCACCACCGAAACCTCACCCTCCAGGTGGCGAATGGCGACGTTGATGGTGTTCTCGCCGCGCAGCGCCATCACCTCGCCGATCTCGATGAGGAAGTTTTCGACCTTTTGCATCGTCGCGCGGTGGGTGGCCCAGGCGCCGCCCAGGCGGATTGTCTCATCCTCGGCCAGGCGTGGCAGGCTGGCGCCGACCGGCAGGGAAAGACTGGCCTGGCGCGTGACCAGCGGCAGGGTGAGCAGGTGAACGAGCAGCGCGGCCAGGCAACCAAAGCTGAGCGGTGAGGCCAGAGCCGGCAGATATATCCGGAACACCCCGGGCAGAATGAGCACCGACATCCCGGCAAATATGCCCACACCCGCGACCAGGGTGCGTCGGGTATCGAGCATGCGCGCCGTGATCAACTGGATGCCGGACACCAGCATGATGACGGCGACATAGATCAGCATGACCGCTTGAACGGTTTTTGGCAGCAAACCGAAAAACGCGGCAATTTGTGGCGAAAAAGCCATTGCGCAGAGGAAGGCCGCGCCGAGGAAAGCGATATGGCGGGAGAGCGCGCGATTGGCGATCGATAGCGAGTAGCAGGCGGAGGACGGGCTGGCCACCATGCCGCCCAGCAGACCGGCCGCGACGATTGATAGGCTGCTCGCCAATAACCCGCGCCGCAGAGGCGGGCTATCGGGTTTTTTCCAGTCGGCATCGGCGGCGCGTTGCAGGGCGGTGAGACTGCCCAGCAGGGAAATAAAAGTCGGCAGGATGGGAATGACGAACATGATGACGAGGCCAAGCGTGATCCCCTCAAAGCGTGGCAGGATGGGCTGAGGAACCGCCAGCCAGGGATTGGACGCCAAGGCGGTGGCGAATTGCAACTGCTCAGGCATCAGCCAAGCCGCAAGCATCAAGCCCAGTGTGGCGCCGATGATCACGGCAAATGGCGCAATGGGCAGCCTGGACAGCACCACAACCATCATGATCATGAAGGCCGGGATGATAATCGCCATCTCCATCATGATCACAGCCGGGGCCAACTGGCCTTTATCGCTCAGCAGGTCGAACACCAGCGGCAGGAGCGAGGCGCCCAGTAGAAAGACCGAGACACCGGCCAGCTCAGAGGGAAATATCTTCTCCGGCCGCGGCATGAGCAGCACGAGGCCTATGGCCACCACGCCGCTGATGACAACCAGGGCCGCGATCTGATCAATCGCCACGCCATTGGCGGCACAGACCAGATAGGCGCCGACAAAAACGGGCGCGGGAATGCTCGCCATCTGGTAGCCGGCCCCCACGGGGCCCCGCCACATTGCATGCGCCAGGGTCAGGATCGCCATGGCAGCAATGACAGGCAGAGCAAATTGGCGGCCGAACGGGTATCGAGCCCCAGGGCGTCGGCGACGGCGACGGGCAGGACGATGTAAATCGATTGCAGCGCCAAATGCTGTAAGGCCATGGCGGTGGCCATCGGCCAGGGCATGCTCTCATGCGCGGCGAAGAGAAGGTCTTGCGGGCGGGTGGCCTTGCGGTCGGCTGATCTGGGCGCGAAGGGGAATAGGGTCATGGCTGGCCACCTTGGGCCGCCTGCGCCGATGCGCCGGGGGCGCAACCTTGGCAGGGGAATTCACCGCATTGCCGGGCTGCATGAGAATTCTGGATAGGATCGCAGACCACCGTCATAGCAGAGATCCATTTTTTGCTCAACAAGCCGGCCGATTTTTGAGAATTGAAGACCATTCTTCGCCAGCATTTAATTTAAAAACAAAACTTTAAAAGATAGTGGCAAGGCTAGTAGCAGCCGAGAAATTTAACAAGTTTTTATTTTACGGTAATTTTTATCATATCGTCTGGGACTATTATGCCAAAAAAGATATGAAGCCATGCAACACCGGCGCGGGTTGCGCGCCGGTGTTGCATGGTGGTGGCATGCGGCGCCACCTCAGCGGATGCGAACACCCGTCTCATTGATGATCCGCCGCCAGATCGGCGCATCATGGGCGATCATCGCCGCGAATTCCTCGGGCGAACTTCCCACGGGCTCATAGCCCACGCCGCGGATGAGGTTGGTGGGTGCCGGGCGGCGCACCGCTTCGGCCATGGCCCGGCCGACCGCGGCCACAATGGCCGGTGGCGTGCCGGAGGGTAGGAACATCCCCTGCCAGATCTGCGGGTCGAAGCTGGTCATGCCCTGCTCGGTCAAGGTGGGGAGATCGGGCAGTCCCGGGGCGCGGCGCGGGCCGGTGGAACCGAGCGGGCGAAGCTGGCCGGAGCGAATAAAGTCGCGCGCCGAGTCGGCATCGATGAAACCGCAGCATAGCCGCCCTGCCAGCAATTCGGAGATGAATTGCGCGGTGCCGTTGAAGGGCACCGGCTCGACATCGAGCCCGGCTTGGCGGGCAAGCAATATGCCCTGCAGATGGCTGGCGGAGCCATAGCCGTAATTGCCAAAGGCCAGTTGTTCACGCCCTGCCTTCGCCCGGGCGATGAAATCCTGCAGCGTGGTTGCTGGCAGGCTCGCGCGCACCACGAAGACCGCCATGGCCGCGGTGATCTGCGACACCGGCACAAGGTCGCGGCCGATTTCGTAAGGCAGGGTGGTGTCGAGCATCGGGCCGATCAGCGCGCCTGAGACGGCGGAGAGAATGGTCATGCCATTGCGGCGGGACTGCATGACCCGCGCGGCGCCGACCACGCCGCCGCCGCCCACGGCATTCTCCACCACCACGGGCTGGCCGAGGATTTCCGCCAGCGGCTCCGCCAGCACCCGCGCCACAGCATCGGCCGCGCTGCCCGGCGCGCCGGCCAGCACGAGGCGCACCGTGCCGCCGCCCGGCTGCAAGCCCTGCTGCGCGCGCGCCGCGGGGGCGATCATCACCACCAGCGCCAGCAGCGCCAGAAAGGGTAGTTTTTTCATCGTTTCCTCCTCATCGGCGCGGGCGTTAATCGCCCGTTGCCATGGCACGCAGGATCGCATTGAAGCGGGCTGGCGCCTCCAGTTTCAGCATGTGGCCGCAGCCCTCGAAGACATGCAAGTGCGCATCGGGCCGGGCCGCGTGGAGTTTGGCGGCATGCGCCTCCAGCGGCGCCATCCGGTCCCGCGTGCCGGCCAGCAGTGCGACCGGCCCTTGGGCGCGGGCGATGAGGCAGGGGGTGTCGGTGGTGAACATCATATGCATCGCCGCCGACCAGCCCACGGGTGTGAGCGCATCGCGCAGGCGTTCCACCAGGGCTCGGACCGGCTGGGGGGTATCGGAGGTGAGCAGGCGTTCGGCCACCGCGCTGCGGTCATCACTGGCCGAGGGGGGCTTGGCGCGCAGCGCCGCCAGGGCCTCGGCACGCGCCTCGGGGGGCAGGCTGCCACGGCCGGTATTGGGGGCTGAGAGGAGCAGCGCGCCCACCCGCTCGGGCTGCGCCACAGCGAGGTTCAGCGCGATGACGCTGCCCCAGGAACTGCCGGCCAGCACGGCGGGGCGGGCGAGCCCCAACCCATCGAGGAAACCGGCCAGGGCGGCGGCATAGTCCAGCGCCGTGGGGTTGGGCTCGGCCAGGAGGGTGCTGCCGCCATAGCCCGGGGCGTTCCAGGCGATAACGCGAAAACTGTCCGACAGGCCGGCGAATTGCGCGCGATAGCCCGCCGAACTGGAGCCCACGCCATGCAGCAGCACTATGGCCGGTGCGTTGGACGGCCCGGCTTCGCGGTACTCGATGACGCTCCCGCTCGGCTGCGTCACCTGGCGCTGCAGCGGCGGCAGGTCAGCGGCCAGCCATGCGGCCTCATCGGCGGTGATGGCGCTCACGCCAGCACGGGACTGACTTCGCGCAGCGCCGGCATCACCTCGGCGGCGTAGAGCCTCACCGAGGCTTCGGTATCGGCCGGGGCGAGGCCGCCGAAGGTGAAATTGCCGATGAGGTAGTTCAACCCGCCATCGCGCACCTGGCGCAGCAGCGCATCGCGCACTGTAGAGGGCGAGCCGGCGACGGCTTGGCCGGCTTCCACCAGCGTGTCGAAATCCGGCGGCAGCTTGGCATTGACCGGCAGGGTGCCATGCTTGTGCCAGAGCTTCATGAAGTGGCGATAGAAGACCGGCCAGGCGGCGCGGCCCAGTTCCAGCGCCTCCTGATCGGTATCGGCGACCAGGATATAGCGGTTGACGCCGATCAGCGGCTCATCGCCGCCCTGGGGATGGGAGAGGCGCCATTCGGCGCGGTAGCGATCGCTGACCGCGCGGACGCGGGCGACGGGGCCGCCGCAGAGCACATTCACCCCATTGCGTGCCGGCCAGACGGTGGAATCCGGTGATGCCAGCGCGTACCACATGGCGGGATGGGGCTGTTGCAGGGGGGCGATTTCCACCGGCACATCGTCGATCTGCCAGAAGCGGCCGTGATGGCTGAAGCTGTCGCCGGCGGCGAAGAAGCCGCGAATCACCTCCAGCGCCTCGGCATACATCTCCCGCGCGTTCTCCGGCTGCACGCCGAAGGCGGCCAGTTCATGCGGCGAGGCGCCACGGCCGATGCCGAATTCGAAGCGGCCGCGGCTGAGATGGTCGAGCATGCACATCTCCTCCGCCAGCCGCAGCGGGTGGTAGGTGGGCAGCAGATAGACCAGCGGGCAGAGCCTGAGGCGGCTGGTGCGCTGGGTGAGGGCGGCGATGAAGACGCTGGGCGAGGGCGCGGTGCTGAGCGGCGTCGCGTGGTGTTCGCTCATGTGATAGCGGTCGAAGCCAAGTTCGTCATACAGCGCGGCGAGGCGCAGACGATGCTCATATTGCTCGGCGAGCGGCAGGCTGCCGCGGTCATTCTGGTCGAAGATGCCGAATTGCATGGGTCTGTCCTGTTCGGGTTGGGGCTGTCAGGCGATGGTCATGGGGCGGGCACGGCGCGGTGGGGCGCGGTGATGTGGTCGATCTCGGCCAGTTCATCGGGGGCCAGGGCCCAGCCGGTGGCGGCGATGTTTTGCGTGATCTGCTCGGGCCTTGTGGCGCCGGCGATGACGCTGGCCACCGTCGGGCGGGCCAGCAGCCAGGAGAAGGCGAGTTCGAGCAGCGTGCGGCCGCGGGTGGCGCAGAAGGCCTCAAGGGCTTCGAGCACCGACCAGTTCTGCTCGGTGACGAAGTGATCGGAGAGCACCGGGGTGATGGCCAGCCGCGCACCCGGCGGCGGCGGCGCGCCTCGGCGGTATTTGCCGGTGAGCAACCCGCTGGCCAGCGGGAAATAGGGCAGCATACCCAGGCCATTGGCGGCCATGGCGTCGAGCAGGCCGAGATCGGGTTCGCGCGCCAGCAGGCTGTATTCATCCTGGCAGGAGATGAAGGCATTGAGGCTGGCGGAGCGCGAGGTCCAGAGCGCATCCACTACCTGCCAGGCGGCGAAGCGGGAGCAGCCGATATAGCGCAGCTTGCCTTGACGGATCAGGTCATCGAGGGCGCGGAGCGTTTCCTCGATGGGGGTCAGGGGGTCGAATTTATGCATCTGGTAAAGGTCGATCCAGTCGGTGCCGAGGCGGCGCAGGCTCTCCTCGACCGAGGCCATGATGGTGGCGCGGGAGGCGCCGCCGAGCCGCCCGCCATCCATCGCGATGCCGACCTTGGTGGCCAGCACGATATCCCGGCGGCGCTCGCCCAGAATTTCGCCGAGGAATTCCTCCGAGCGGCCGCGCGCGCCGCGCGGATAGACATTGGCGGTGTCGAAAAGGGTGATGCCATGGTCGAGTGCCGCATGCACCACGGCGCGCGAGGCGGCGAAGTCGCAGCGCCCGCCGATATTGTTGCAGCCCAGGCCGATGGCGGAGACGCGCAGGCCGGAACGGCCGAGTTGGCGGTGTTGCATTATTCCACGCGCGCGCCGGAAGCGGCCACGGCACCGCGCCAGCGCTCCGTATCCTGCCGCAGGAAGGCGGCGAAATCGGCTGGGCTGCCGGGGGCGAAGGTGACGCCCTGGGAGAGCAGGCGCTCGCGCAGATCGGGTGCTGCCAATGCGGCGGTGATGGCGGCGTTCAGGCTGCGGATCACCGGCTCGGGCGTGCCGGCGGGTGCGACGAAGCCTTGCCAGCCCACGGCCTCGAAGCCGGGCAGGCCGGCCTCGGCGGCGCTGGGCACATCGGGCAGCACGGCAAGCCGGGCGGAGGAGGTGACGGCGAGCGGGCGCAGCGTGCCGGCGGTGATCTGCGGAATGGCGCCGGGCGGGTCACTGGCGAGGAGTTCGACCTGCCGGGCCAGGATGGCCGCCATGGCCGGGGCGGCGCCATTGAAGGGGATATGCGCCACATCGATGCCGGCGCGTTGCAGGACCAGCGCCATGGCCAGATGCGGGAAGGTGCCGGCGCCGGCGGAGGCATAGTTCAGCCGGCCGGGGGCCTCGCGCGCCAGGGCGATCAATTCGGCCAAGCTGCGGGCGGGCATATCGGCGCGGACCACGAGGATATTGGGCAGGGTGATGGCGAGGATGACCGGGGCGAAGGCGGCCTGGGTGTCATAGGGCAGGCTGCGGTAAAGGCTTGGGTTGATGGCGAGGTTGGTATTGGCCAGCAGCAGGGTATGACCATCCGGCGCGGCGGCGGCGACGGCCCGCGCGCCGGCAATACCACCCGCGCCGGGGCGGTTTTCCACCACCACCGCGACACCGAGGCTGGCGCGCAGCTTGTCGGCCACCAGACGGGCGAGGATATCGGCCAGGCCGCCGGGGGCGAAGGGCACGATGATGGTGAGGGGGCGCGATGGAAAGGGCGCCTGCGCGGCGGCAGGCACGGCGCCGAGCAGCGCTGCTGCGGCGTGCCGTCTGCGCATGAGGAAGCTCTGCCTCATGGATTATTTCCTCCGCCTCAGATTTTTCATTCAAAACTGTTGAATGGCTGTTGATTTGTTGTATCCTGAGCGGTGGGGGCGCGTGGTGTCAATGCCGGAGCGCTGGCCTTTCCCTTTGGCCTTTCCCTTTGGCCTTCCCGCCTGGAGCATGCATGGCCGAACGTCGCGGGATTCAGTCGATTGAGATTGCCTATCGGCTATTGCAGGTGCTGCAGGAGGCGCCGGGCGCCCTGCCCTTGCGCGAGATTGCCCAGGGCGCCGGCATGTCACCCAGCGCTGCCAATAATTATCTGGTGAGCCTGGTGCGGACGGGGCTGGCGGCAGCGGATGACAAGGCGGGGCATTACCGGCTGGGCCCCGCCGCGCTGGGCTTGGGGATGGGCGCGATCCGCCAGATTGATGGTTTTGCGGTGATCCGGCGCGAGGTGATGCTGCTGCGCGCCGGCACAAGGCACAGCGCCGCCGTCTCGGCCTGGAGCGCGGATGGGCCGGTCAGCCTGTTCAAGCAGGAGGGCGAATGGCGCTCGGCGCTGGAATTGCGCACCGGCCTGCTGTCGATGACCTCGACGGCGGCGGGCAAGGTTTTTGCCGCCTGCATGCCGCAGGCGGTGACCCGGCCATTGCTGGCGCGTGAGCCGCATGCGGTGGCGGGCTTTGCCGCGGCGGCGCGGCGGGAATTGGCCGATGCCGGGTATGTAACGGTGCGGCGGGATGATGGCACCGGCTATGTCTCGGCTGCTGCGCCCATTTGGGACTGGAGTGGTGAGGTGCGGTTTGCGCTCAGCATCATCGGCGCTCAGAGCACCTTGCCGATTGGGCCGGGCAGCGCTGCGGTGGCGGCGCTGCTGGCGGGGGCGGGAAGGGCGACGCTGGCGCTGGGCGGCAAACCGGCCGCGGCGGCGCCGGCGGCAACGGCGGCAACGACAGGCGATGCGACGGCGCTTCGTTTACGGCCAGGCCCCCCGTGGACGGCGGCTTCCGAGGGCGCCTAAGCTGGCTTTGAAGCGCCAGGCTTGAACCAGGGCGCGCGAAGAGGGACGCCATGGACACCGAAGATGACGGGCTGCAGGAGCAGCGCGCCGCATTGGAACTGCGCCGGGTGGCGGCGGGTTGGCTGGCCGGTTTTGAGGCTGCCCTGGCCAGCGGCGATGCCACCGCGCTGGGCCGGATGTTCCACGCCGATGCCCATTGGCGCGATGTGCTGGCCTTCACATGGCATGTGACCCCTGTGGCCGGTGCCGATGCCATCGTGCAGCGGCTATTGGCCGAGCAGGGCCGGGTTCGTGCCCGGGGCTTCGTGCTGCCAGCCGAGCGGCGCGCACCGCGGCTGGTCACCCGCCTCGGCACGCGCTGCATTGAGGCGCTGTATGAGTTCAGCACCGCCATCGGCGGCGGCGCGGGCATCTTTCGGCTGTCGGAGGCCGAGGATGGGCTGATGAAGGCCTGGCTGCTTTCGACCACGCTGCAATCCATCACCGGCCATGAGGAGCGCATCGGCGCCAATCGGCCGAGCGGCTCGGCCTATTCGCGCAATTTCGGTGGTGACAATTGGGCCGATGTGCGGCGCAAGGCGGCGGCCTATGAGGATCGTGACCCGGCGGTGCTGGTGGTGGGCGGGGCGCAGGCGGGGCTGGCCGTGGCCGCGCGGCTGAACCGGCTGGGCGTGGACACGCTGGTGGTGGAGAAATGGCCGCGCATCGGCGATAGCTGGCGCAAGCGATACCATTCGCTGGCGCTGCATAATTCCATCCATATCAACCACCTGCCCTATATGCCATTCCCGCCGAGCTGGCCGACCTATATCCCCAAGGACATGCTGGGGAACTGGTTCGAGTTCTATGCCGATGCGATGGAGATCAATTGCTGGACCGATACCGAATTCGCCGGCGCGGAATGGGATGGCCCGGCGCAATGCTGGAATGCCCGGCTGAAGCGTGGCGATGGCAGCGAGCGGGTGATGCGGCCGCGGCATATCGTCTGCGCCAATGGCGTCAGCAGCTATCCGATGATGCCCGATGTGCCGGGGCTGGATGCGTTCCAGGGCACGGTGATGCATTCTGAGGGCTTTGATAGCGGTGCTGGCTGGGGTGGGAAGCGGGCGCTGATTCTGGGCACTGGCAGCAGCGCCAATGACATGGCGCTCGACCTGCACAGCCATGGCGTGCACACCACGATGATCCAGCGTGGCTCGACCACGGTGGTCTCCATCAACCCCAGCGCGCGGTTGAATGAGGCGGTGTGGGACGAGCCGGGCACGATGGAGGATGCCGATGTCATCGCCTCCTCAGTGCCGCCGCCGCTGGTGCTGCGCAATTACCGGGCGGTGGTGAAGCGGATGATGGAGCTGGACCGCGAGATCGTGGAGGGGCTCCGGCGCATCGGCTTCAAGCATGATATCGGCGAGGATGAGACCGGCCATCAGATGAAGTATTTCCGCCGGGGTGGCGGGTATAATCTGGATGCCGGCAGTTCCGAATTGCTGATCAAGGGTGAGATTGGCCTGTTGCAATATGACCGGATCGAGCGCTTCGTCGCCGAGGGCGCGCTGCTGCATGATGGCAGCGTGGTGCCGGCGGATTTGGTGCTGCTGGCCACCGGCTATTACCCGCAGCAGGAGTTGATCCGCCGCAGCATGGGCGAGGCGATGGTGGAGCGCATTGGCCCGGTTTGGGGCATTGGCCCAGATGGTGAGCTGAACAATATGTATAAGCGCACGCCGCAGCAGGGCTTGTGGTTCATTGCTGGCGGGCTGCCGCAATGCCGCATCAACTCGAAATTTCTGGCCTTGCAGATCAAGGCGATGGAGTTGGGCCAACTCGGGCCGCTGTAGTGCCGTAAGCAAACAAGGGAGAAGCCGATGAGCCGCCAGGGACGGGTGATGTTCAGCCGGATGGATGAGGTGGTGTTTGGCCAGCCTGCCGCCGGTGCGGTGGCGGAGTTGGCCGGGCGCCGCGGAGCCGAGCGGGTGCTGGTGATGGCCAGCGCGACGTTGGACCGGGAGACTGGCTGCGTGGCCGGCATTCGTGAGGCGCTGGGGCCGCGCTTCGCGGCGCAGTATCAGGGCATGCCGGCGCATTCGCCGCGGGCTGCGGTGCTGGAGGCGACGGCGGCGGCGCGGCGGGTGGATGCTGATCTCATCGTCACCATTGGCGGCGGGTCGATCACCGATGCGGCCAAGGCGGTGCAGCTGTGCCTGGCCAATGGCATCGACAGCGTTGAGGCGATGGACCGGTTGCGGCCGGGGGGGGCGGCGCTGGTGGCGCCGAGGGTGCGGCAGATTGCGGTGCCCACCACGCTCTCGGCTGGGGAGTTCAGCGCGGTTTCTGGCGTGACGGATGAACGCAGCCGGGTGAAGGAATTGTTCCGCCATCCTGACATCATCCCCGCCGCCGTGGTGCTGGACCCGGCGATGACACTGGCCACGCCGGAATGGTTGTTTCTCTCGACCGGCATTCGGGCGGTGGATCATTGCGTGGAGGGGATTTGCGCCGCCGAGGCGCATCCTTACACCGATGCCCAGGCGCTGCGCGGGCTGGGGCTGCTGGCCTCGGGGCTGGAGCGGGTGAAGCGCGACCCGGGTGATCTCGATGCGCGGCTGGATTGCCAGTTGGGCTCCTGGCTTTCCATGGGGCCTTTGGCGGCTGGGGTGCCGATGGGTGCGAGCCATGGCATTGGCTATGTGCTGGGCGCGGCTTTTGATATTCCCCATGGCCATACCTCCTGCATCATGCTGCCGGCGGTGATGCGGTGGAATTGGGGCGCCAATGCCGCGCGGCAGGAGATGGTGGCCACCGCCATGGGCCAGCCTGGCGGGGATGCGGCGGCGCTGCTCGATGAACTGATCGCCGCGCTTGGCATGCCGCGCAGCCTGGCTGCTGTGGGCATCGGGCGTGACGATTTTGCCCGCATTGCCGGGGCGGCGATGGCGACACCTTGGGTGCCGCGCAATCCGCGGCCGATTGCCGGGCCTGAGCAGGTGCTGGAGATTCTGGAACTGGCGGCATGAGCCGGTTTGAGACCTACCGCGACAAATTCTCCTGCCTGCGGATGCGGCGCGAGGATGGCATTCTGGAGATGCGGCTGCACACCGATGACGGGCCGCTGCGCTGGGGCCTGATACCGCATGGCGAATTGCCCGATGCCTTTGCCGAGGTGGGGCGTGACCGCGACAATCGCGTGGTGATTCTCACCGGCACCGGCGATGAATTTTCGGGTATTCGCGCCAATGTGGCGAGCCGCTCGCTGGCGCAGGGCATCACCGCCCGGGCCTATGACCGGGTGCATTGGGAGGGCCGCGCCCTGCTGATGAACCTGCTGAATATTGAATGCCCGGTGATTGCCGCGATCAATGGCCCGGCATGGCGGCATTGCGAAATTCCGCTGCTGTCGGACATCGTGCTGGCTTCGGACACGGCGCAGTTTCAGGACAGCGCGCATTTCATGTCCGGCATGCTGCCCGGGGATGGGATGCATATTGTCATGCCGCTGCTGATGGGGATGAATCGCGGCCGGTATTTCCTGCTGACCGGGCAGACGCTGAGCGCGCATGAGGCGCAGGAGTTGGGCCTGGTGAATGAGGTCCTGCCGGCCGATCAGGTGCTGGCCCGCGCCTGGGAGCATGCAAGGCTGCTGGCGGCGCGGCCGACGCTGCTGCTGCGCTATACAAGGCTGATGTTCACCGAGCATTTGCGCAAGCGGATGCAGGATTTGCTGGGCTATGGGCTGGCGATGGAGGGCTTGGCGCTGATGGAGCAGCCTGAGTAGCGCGTTGCTTGTGAAAATGGGTTTGGTTGCATGGATTGAGATGCGGCCTGGGACAGCCTAGAATATTCGCCTGAACTGAGATTATGCGCCCAATAATCTAATTTTTGACTTTTCTTCCCTTTATAAACACTTTTTTAACGAATATTGGACAATGGGCGGCGCGGACAACATAACAAAATGAATTCAGCCGGGAATTTCATAAAATTTAAACTAAAAATACCATGACGAAGGCATGTAATTCGTTGAGTAGTCCAGGTCTTGGGGTGACAGTCAGATTCGTGGTGAACCCGCCAGGTTGGCAGCAATGTCTCTTGGCGCGGCAGCGGCCGGACTGAAGCCTCTTCAACAGGCTCTGGAGGAACTCCACCATGTCATTCACACTGCAAATCCTGCATTATTATGGCGAGAGCGGCCTTCTGGGCGTGAAGACCGCGCCGATCATGGGCGCGCTGATCGACAAATTCGATGACCAATATGCCAATACCATCAAGATTGCCGAGGGCGACACCTTCATCCCTGGCCCCTGGCTGGTGGGCGGCGCCGACCCCTCGCTGAGCGCTGTTACTGGTATTGGGTCGACGGCTTTGGGCCGGCCGGATATTGCGATCATGAACGCCTTTGGCACGACCGTTTCGGCGCTGGGCAACCATGAATTCGATCTCGGCTCGCCGGTTTTCGCCGCAGCGATCAACGCCGGCAGCCCATGGGTGGGAGCGCAATTCGCTTACATCAGCAACAATCTGAACGTCTCCGCCGATAACTCGCTGCGCTCCCTCGCAGACAAATCACTTGGCGGCACCAGCACCAATAACTATGCCGGCCTTGATGTCAGCGCGCTGAAGGGCAAGATCGCGCCCTATGCCATCTCCACCGTGGGCGGTGAGAAGATCGGCTTCGTTGGCGCAACCACCTATGAATTGCTGAATAAGAGCTCGCCGAATGGTACCGTGACCATCGGCCTTGCCAGCATTGATGACAGCCTGAAAATTCCCGAGCTGGCGGCCGTCATCCAGGCCTCGGTCGATGCGCTGATCGCGGCCGGCGTCAATAAGATCGTCATGGTTGACCAGCTCGATACCCTGGCGCGCAATAAGCTGCTGGCACCGCTGCTGAGCGGCGTGGATGTGGTCGTCGCCGGCGGCTCGCATGACCGTCTGGTCGATTCCACGGACAAACTCGCCCCCTTCAATGGCCATGACGCCACCCCCTATCCCGATGGCAGCTACCCGATCATCGCCACCGGCAAGGACGGCAAACCCACCCTGATCGTGACCACCGATACCGAGTTCAGCTATCTCGGCCGCCTCGTGGTTGATTTTGACGCCAATGGCGAGGTGGTGCTGGGCAGTCTCAACACGGCGATCAATGGTGCCTATGCCTCAAACGAGGCGACGCTGCAGGCGGCCTATGGCACGACCCAGACGGCGGCGCAGACCGTCGCCTCCAGCACCATCGGCTCGCAGGTCAATGCCATCACCACGGCGATCAACAATGTCATCATCGCCAAGGACAGCAATATCTTTGGCTACACCAATGTCTATATGGAAGGTGACCGGGTGTATGGCCGCGCCCAGGAGGTGAATTTCGGCGACGTCACCGCCGATGCCAATGCCTGGAAGGCGCTGGCGGCGACCGGTGGCAACATCATGGTGTCGCTGAAGAATGGCGGTGGCCTGCGCGCCTCGGTCGGCTCGGTCGGGGGCGATGGCACCAAGCTTCCGCCCAGCGCCACCGATGTGAAGCCCAGCGGCGGCATCTCCCAGCTCGATATCGAGAACGCACTGCGCTTCGACAATAAGCTGATGGTGTTCGACACCACCGCGCAGGGGCTGAAGAACATCCTCGAATACGGCACCACCCTGGCGGCGGGCAATGGCGGCTATGCACAGCTTGGCGGTGTGCGCGTGGCGATCGACCCGACCCGGGCGGCGGGCAGTAAGGTTACCGACATCGCCCTGGTTGACCTCGCGGGCAATCAGATCGCTCAGATCTGGAAGAATGGTGCGGCGGTGGCCGACGCACCGGCGACCATCAGCGTCGTCGCGCTGAACTTCACCGCCAATGGCGGTGACGCCTACCCCATCAAGGCCAATGCCAGCAATTTCCGCTATTTGCTGAGCAATGGCACCCTCAGCAAGGCAGCCGACCCGACAACCGACCTCACCGCCAAGGCCGGCTTCAATTCGGCCGGGCTGGATGATACCGGCAGCACGCTGTTGGGCGAGCAAAAGGCCTTCCAAGATTATCTGAAGGCCTTCCACGCCACCCCCGCCACCGCCTATGGCCAGGCGGATACGACGCAAGGCGGCGATGAGCGCATCGAAAATCTCAGCCTGCGCAGCAATGTCGTCTTTGGCGTCAATAGCACTGGCACCGATGGAGCGGACACGCTCAATGGCAGTTCGACCAATGATGTGCTCAATGGTGGCGGCGGCGATGACAGCCTCACCGCGGGCGGCGCCAATGATACGATCGAAGGCGGTGCGGGCACCGATACGGCGAACTTCTCCGCCGCCCAATCATCCTACCGTTTTGGCTTCCGCGACGGCGTGATGGTCATCAAGGGTGCCGATGGCATGGACCAGTTGAGCAATGTGGAATTGCTGAAATTCGGCACTGCGGCGGCGGTGAGCATCGCCACCCTGCAGGCTGGCACGAGCGATAATGGCCTGATCTACGCCAATATCGCTGGCAAGAACCTCTACGCCGTGGCCGATGCTTATAGCGGGCCGGTATCGGGGTTGGTGAACCAGTATCTCGGAGCTGCCACGGCCGATATCGTGCTCGGCAGCGACAAGGCTGATTTCATCAATGCCGGGGCGGGCGATGATGCCGTCAATGGCGGTGCGGGCAATGATGTGATCGATGGCGGCCAGGGCTCGAGTTTCGTCGCCGGTGGCGGCGGCACTGACAGGTTCTTCGTCGATGGCCGCGGGGCCGGCACCAATACCACTTGGTCCACCATCACCGATTTCTCAGCGGACGAATCCCTGACCATCTGGGGCTTCAAGTCCGGCGTGAGCAAGTTCACTTGGGTCGCGAGCGATGGTACCAGCGGTTTCAAGGGTGCAACGCTGCATTGCGACCTTGATGGCAATGGCGTGACCGACGCCTCGGTGACCTTCTCCGGCCTGAGCCAGGCTCAACTCCCCACTCCGAGCTATGGCTCATCCGATGGGGCTGACTACATCCTCTTTGGCTGAGTGGTTGCTATGGGCGTTGCGGGACGGGCGTTGAAGCCGGGGTGGCTTATTCCGGCTGAATTCCCGCCACCCGCATGAGTTCTTGGTTGCGGCGGCGGTCTTCCACGATCCGCGCCAGCATATCAGAGCGGCCGCGGGCGGCGGGGACCAAGCCGTTCTCGGTGAGTTTGGCCGCGGCTGCTGGGGTGGCGAAGCCGCGCATCGCTGCCTCCTCCAGCTGCGCCAGAAGCGCAGGCGGCGTGCCTGTCGGGGCAGAGAGGCTGTACCAGGGCAGCATCACGAAATCGCGGTAGCCAAGTTCCTGCATCGTCGGCAGATCGGGGTAGGAGGCGATGCGCTGTGGCGAGGGGGTGGCCAGGGCGCGCAGCCGATTGGACTGCACGCTGGGCAGGGCTGCCGCCATGGTGCTGAAGATCATATCTGCCCGGCCGGCGATGATCTCGATGAGTGCGGGGGGCGTGCCATTGAAGGGCAGATGCAGCATCTCGATACCGTTGCGGCGGCAAAAATCTACCCCCAGCAGATGCGCAACCGAGCCCACGCCCCAGCTGGTGAATACCAACTCGCCGGGCCGGCGCTTGGCCGCAGCCACCAGCTCCTCCACGCTTTGCCATTTCGGATTGGCGGCAAGGAAATACAGCGCCTCGCTCAGCAGCGAGATATGGGCGAAATCGGCGTCAGGGTCGAAGCCCGGATTGCGATAGGCGAATTGCGCCACGGTGAAGGTGACATTGGTGGCCAGGAGCAGGGTGGTGCCATCGGCCCTCGCGCGGGCAACGTGGCGCGCGGCGACAGTGGTGCCAGCCCCGGGGCGGTGCTCATTCACATAGGTGCCGCCGCGGAAATACTCAGCGAAGCCATCGGTCAGGATGCGGCTGTTCACCTCCTGCCCGGCGCTGGGGGTATAGGGCAGCACGATGGAGACCGGGCGGCCCTCGGTGAAGCCCTGGGCCCGGGCAAGTCCCGGCAGGGCTAGGGTGCTGCCCAGCAGCGCGCGGCGGGAGAGGGTCATGGTTCGGGGTTCCCTAGAGATAGCTCGCGGCCAATGTCTTGCCGTCATGGCCGTGCAGCAATTCGGCACTGCTGCCCTGCAACACCGCGCGGCCGCGCCGCAGCACCAGCCCATGGCTGGAGACGCGCAGGGCGAGGGCGGCCATTTGCTCGGCGATGACCACGATGATGCCGCTGCGCGCGGCGTAATCGGTGATGAAGGCGTAGATCTGCTGCACGATGATGGGTGCGAGGCCGAGCGAGGGCTCATCGAGCAGCAGGCAGCGCGGGCTGCGGATGGTGGTGCAACTCAAAATCACCATTTGCTGCTGGCCGCCGGAGAGCAGGCCGGCGGCGATACGCGCCTTCTCCTTGAGGATGGGGAAGCGCGCATAGGTCTCGGCCAGCGAGGCGGCCAGCGGCGCTGTTCGGGCGCCAAAGCTCCAGGCCAGTTTGAGATTGTCCTCGACGGTCAGTTGGCGGAACAGGCGGCGGCCTTCCATGGCATGGGCGATGCCGAGCCTGGCCCGCTCGGCCGCCGGCAGGGCGGTGATGTCCTGGCCATCGAGCAGGATGCGCCCTGCCGTCACCGGGGCAATGCCGGAGACCGCGCGCATCAGCGAGGATTTGCCCGCGCCATTGGCGCCCAGAATGGCGGTAATGCCCCCTGCCCCGGCCTGCAGCGAGACGCCCTCCAGCGCTTGCACCGCGCCGTAGCGCACTGTCAGTCCTTGCAGCTCAAGCATGGGCGGCCTCATCTCCCAGATAGGCAGCGATCACCTGGGCGTCGCCGCGCATGCCGGCAATGTCACCGCGATAGATCATGCGGCCGCTATCGAGCACCACCACGTCATCCACCAGATCGGCCAGGAAATCCATGTGATGGTCGATGAGCAGGATGGCGAGGCCCATGGCCTTCATATCCCGGATCAACTGGGTGAGGCGCTCCATCTCGGGCTCCGAGAGGCCGGCGGCGGGTTCATCGAGCAGAATGACCCTTGGCCGGGCGAGCAGCGCGCGGCCCACCTCGGCCATGCGGCGGGTGCCATAGGGCAGCGTATCAATCGGGCGGTCGGCCACGGCGGTGAGATCGGCGAGCGCCAGCACGGCCTCGACCAGGGCGAGTTGGCTGGCCTCCTCGGCGGTGGCGCTGGGCAGGGCCAGCACCGCCGCAACGCCGGAATGGCGCAATTGGCGATGCGCACCCAGCAGCAGATTTTCCCGCACGGTGAAATGCGGCACCAGCCGGGGGTCCTGGAAGGTGCGGACCACGCCGGCCGCGGCCACCTGGTGGTCGGCAAGGCCCGTGATGTCGCGCCCGGCGAAGCGAACCTGCCCGGCGCTGGGGCGGTAAATGCCGGTGATGACATTGACCAAGGTGCTCTTGCCCGAGCCATTTGGCCCGACCAGCGCGGTGATGCGCCCCGGTTCCAGGCGCAACGAGACGTCATCCACCGCAACCAGCCCGCCAAAGCGCATGGTGATGCGCTCGGCTTCAAGGGCGGCGCCCTGATCGGCCGGGCGGAGCATCGCCGCATCGGCATGCAGCGCCCCCGCCCGGGCGCGCGCGCCTGGGCGGATGAAGCGCGGTGCTTCAAACAGCAGGCCGCCAATGCCCTTGGGCAGCAGCATCAGGGAGAAGGTGAGGATCAGGCCATAGGCGATGAATTGCCATTCGGCGAAGACCTGCAACCGCTCGGGCAGGAAGGTGAAGAGCGTGGCGCTGAGCACCTGGCCGGCGATGCTGCCCAGCCCGCCGACAATGGCGATGACCAGCACCTCAATCGAGCGCGGCAGGGCGAAGCTTTCCGGCCCCAAATAGCCCACCAGATGGGCGTAGAGCGCGCCGGCCAGCCCAGCCAGCCCGCCCGAGAGCGCATAGGCCCATTGCTTTGTGGCCCCAGCAGGGATGCCAATGCTACCAGCCGCGATCTCGCTGATATGAATGGCATAGAAGGCGCGGCCGATGCGCGACTGGGTGAGGTTGCGCACCGCGAGCATGGTGGCGGCGGTGATGAGCAGCAGAAGCTGGAAATAGGCTAGGCCATCCACCTTGATGCCAAGGATGGTGAGGGTGCGTAGCGCCGCCGAGGGCACGCCGGGCAGGCCCATGGTGCCGCCGGTGACGCTGTTCCACTCGCGCACCACCTCGAAGAACACCATGCCAAAGCCCAGCGTCATCATCGCCAGATAGACATCGCGCACCCTCTTGGCGGGGAAGGAGAGCAGCCAGCCGGCCACCCCGGCCAGCAGCACGGCCAGGGGCACGCCGATGGTGACATCCAGGCCATGGGTCTTGACCAGCACGCCGGTGCAATAGGCGCCGATGCCGAAAAAGCCGGCATGGCCGAGGGAAATCTGTCCGGCCAGGCCGGTGAGAAGATTGATGCTCTGGGCGAAGATCGCGGCGATGAGCACGAAGCTGGCTATCTGCACCGTGCCAGGTGAGAGCTGCGGCGCGCCCAGCAGCAGCGCCAGAACCAGCAGCGCCTGCAGCCGCCAATCGGCCACCAGCGCGCGGAGCAATGCGCGAAGCCGGTTCATGCCTTGCTTACCTCCGGGCGGCCAAACAGCCCCTGCGGGCGCAGCGCCAGGGCCAGCATCAGCAGGGCGAAGGCGATGCCATGCTCGGCCGCGGTGGAGACATAGCCGCCCACCAGCTTGCTGAGGATGCCCACCAGCAGTCCGCCGGCCAGCGCGCCCATGGAACTGCCCATGCCGCCCAGCACCGCCGCCACGAAGCCCAGCAGCACCAGATCGAAGCCAAAGGCGGGGTCCACCGTGCCGCCGATCTGCGCAATCAGCACGCCGGCCACCCCGGCCAGGGCCGAGGAGAGCATGAAGGAGCCCAGCACCAGCAGCCGCACCGGAATGCCCTGCACCAGCGCCAGTTCAGGGTCGAGCGAGACGGCATGCACCGCCTGGCCCCAGACGGTTTTGCGGACGAAAAGCTCCAGCGCCAGAATCAGCGCAACCGCCACCGCCAGCACCACCAGGTATTGCAGCGAGACATATTGGCCGAAGACGGTGACGAAATCCTGCGCGGTGAACACCACATCGGGGAAGGCCACCGCCTGGGAGCCGAAATACTTCGCCGCCACGCCCTGGAGGAAAATGCCAAAGCCCAGCGTGGAGACCACCCATCCCATGCTGCCGCCACTGGCCTGCAGCGCCGGCCGCACCGTCCAGCGCTCGATGAAGACGCCGAAAGCAGCCACCACCAGCAGGCTGCCGATGACCGCGAGGGCCATTGCCAGCCCCTGACTGGAGAGGAAGACGGTGAGCATGGCGCAGAGCATCATCAGCGAGCCCTGGCCGAAATTCATCGTCTTCGTGGTCCAGAAGGTCAGGTTCAGGCCGAGGGCGATGAGCGCATAGACCGCGCCCACGCTGATGCCGGCCAGCAGCAGGGAGAAGAAGAAGTCGTCCATCATTTAGTCGCGCAGTTCCAGCACCACGCGATCGCCGCGCTTGAGCATCTCATAGGTGCCCAGATCCTCCAGCTTCAGCGCCACATGGTTTTGCGGGGTGAAGCTGATTTTCTCGATGGTGGCGCCCGCGAAATCGCGGGTCTGGTCGAGGGCCCGCACAATCTCGGCGGCATTGGTGGAGCCAGCGCGGCGAATGGCGTCGATCAGGAGGTTGATGCAGTCATAGCCGCTGCCCACGGTGGCGGCGAGCGAGATCAGCGGATTGGCGGCATCCTGGCCATACCAGCGGTCGGTACCGAATTTGGCGCGGTAGAGATCGACGAATTTCGCCGCCGCCGCATGCATTGGCCGCCGGCCAAAGGCGGCGTGGTTGACCGCGCGGGTGCCGGCCACGAGATCACCCGCACCTTCGATATAGGGCATGGTGACCGCACCGGCGGCGCCAAACAGGGCGAGGTTCATGTTCAGCCGGCTCATATTGCGGCGGATGACGGCGAAGTCAGCACCCAGGCCGATCACCAGCATCGCCTCGGCATTGGCGCGCTGCACGCGCACGAGCTGCGCCGTCATGTCCTGGGCGCGCTGGTTGTAGCTCTCCACGCTCACCCGCATGCCGGGTTTGCGCTTCACCAGCTCCTGGCGCACCAGCTCGGCGCCGGTGACGCCATAGCCCGTGCTTTCATGGACGATGCCGACGCGGCTGTATTGCGACATTGCCGCCGCCAGTTTTTCCGATTCCACCGTATTGCTGATGGAGACGGAAAAGAGGTTGGGCCGTGGCGGCTTATCCAGCCCATTGGGATAGACGATGGTGGGGGTTTGCGCCTGCGGGTTGATGATCGGCCGGCCATCGGCCTGGATCATATCGGCGATGGCGAGGGTGGGGCCGGAGCCCGAGGGGCACATCAGGCCGACGATCTCCCGATTGTCGAGGATGCGGCGCAGGTTCTGCACCGCGCGGTCTGGCACCAGCTGATCGTCCAGCACCTCAGCGAGGGCCACCATGCGGCCATTGATGCCGCCGGCCTTGTTGCATTCTTCCACCGCGATCTGCGCGCCGCGGTTAATGCCCTCGCCAAACTCGTTGAACGGGCCGGTCAGCGCTGCGGTGAAGCCGAACTTGATGGTGGCCGGTTGCGCCTGCACGAGGCCGGGCAGGCTGAGGGCCGTGGCGCCGAGGCCTAAGGTTCTGCGGCTGATATTCATTGTGTTTTCCTCCCTTGACGCTGGTTTTTCAGGTTTTGCCGGCGGATTTGAGCTCTTCCAGCAAGATCGGCACGCCATGTGTGGTGCTGTGGATGCCCAGCACGGAGATCAGCTCCAGCACTTCCATGATTTCCTGGCTGGTCGCGCCGTAGCCGATGGCGTTGCGGATATGGATGCGGGTGCCGGGGGCATAGAGATGCGTGGTGGCGGCGTCGATTGCGATGTAGATGAATTCCTTCACCTTGGGCTCCAGCCTGCCATGCTGCCAGGGCACCGAGGAGAAGCGCATATAGGCCTCGAAAAAATCGGGCGAGAGGGCGAGCACATCATCCCATAATGCGGACCAATAGCCGCGCGCGGCGGTGAACTCGGCCTTCAGCCGGGCCGCGCGCTCGCCACCATCGCCGGGCTTGGGGAGTTCCCCGCCGCGGCCGGCCGCCGTCATCTCCTCCATCAGGATGGGCACGCCGTGGGTGACGCTGTGGATGCCGAGCACGGAGATGAGCTGCAGCACCTCCATGATTTCCTGCTGGGTCGCGCCGTAGCCCAGCGCGTTTTTCATATGCACGCGGGTGCCCGCGGCGTGCAGATGCGTGGTTGATGCGTCGATGGCGATGTAGATGAACTCGCGCACCTTGGGGTCGAGCACGCCATGGCGCCAGGGCACCGAGGAGAAGTTCATATAGGCTTCGAAGAAATCGGCATCGAGTGCCAGGACCTGGTCCCAGGTCGGGCTCCAATAGCCGCGCGCTTGGGTGAACTCCTCCTTCAAGGCGCGTTGGCGCGGTGAGAGCTCATCCATGGCTCTTGACGTCCTTCCCTGAACACCGGGCGCGTTCCTCACGCCTCGATGATGGGAAGACTGCGGGATCGGACAGTACTTGGCAATCGGTGTTGCGCGCCGATTGCAGCGCTCAGGCGCAGGCCGGGTTTATCGGACCCGGCCGCGATGATCGGCTCAGACCGGCCCCCAGACCTCGCGCGCGACATCGACGCATAGTTGCAGCTTGGCCCATTCCTGCTCCACGGTGAGCAGATTGCCCTCCTCGGTCGAGGCAAAACCGCATTGCGGGCTGATCGCCAATTGGTCGAGCGGGGCGTATTTCGCTGCCTCCTCGATGCGGCGCAGCAATTCATCGCGGCTTTCCAATTCGCCGCGCTTGGAGGTGACAATGCCCAGCACCACCGTCTTGCCCTTGGGCAGGAAGCGCAGGGGTGCGAAGCTGCCCGAGCGCTCGTCATCATACTCCATGAAGTAGCCATTCACATTGATGCCGTTGAACAGCACCTCGGCCACAGGGTCATACCCGCCCGAGGCGATGTGCATGGAACGGAAATTGCCGCGGCAAAGATGCATGGTCACCATCATGTCGGCAGGCCGGCCATCGATGGCGCCATTGATGAGTTCGGCATAGCGGCCGAGCAGGCCCTCGGTCTCCTCGCCCCGCGCCTTGAGGCCGGCGATCTGCTCCGGGTCGCAGAGATAGGCGATATTGACCTCATCGAGTTGGAGATAGCGGCAGCCGGCGGCGGCGAAATCCTGCACCGCATCGCGATAGGCGAACTTCAGATCATGGAAGAAGCCGTCCATATCCGGATAGACGGCCGGGTCCACCGCCCGTCGCCCGCCGCGGAAATGCAGCACGGAGGGCGAGGGGATGGTCTGCTTCACCACAGCCCCCCCCGGCATGCTCGGCGACAAAGCGATAATCGGCGACGAAAGGATGGGGGAGGTATTTGATCTTATCCGTCACCTTCAGGGTGTAGGATTTGGTCTGGCCACCCTTGAACTGGATGCCCTGGTCGGTCTCGACCATGTCCACCCCGCCCAATTCGCCCAGGAAGTCGAAATGCCAGAAGGCGCGGCGGAACTCGCCATCGGTGTCCGCCTTCAGCCCGATCGCCTTTTGCTCCGCAATCGCCTGGGCGATCCATGTGTCTTCGGCCGCGCGCAGGGTGGCGGCATCGATGCTGCCGGCGGCGCGGGCGGCGCGGGCCTCACGCAGCGCCACCGGGCGGAGCAGGCTGCCAACGTGATCGGCGCGGAAGGGGGGAACTCCATGGGGCATGACAAGCGTCCTTAGTGGTGTTGCAGGCCGAGATGCCGGGAGAGCAGATCGGGTTGGGCCAGCAGCGCCGGAGCGGCGCCGCGATGGATGATGCTGCCGCGATCGAGAATCACCGCGTGGTCGGCGATCGGCAGCACCTGATGGGCGTGCTGCTCGACGATGATGGCGGCCATGCCCTCATCGCGCACCAGGCGACGGATGGCGGCGAGCAGATCCTCGACAATGACCGGCGCGAGGCCCTCCAGTGGCTCATCGAGCAACAGCAGGCGCGGGTTGAGCATCAGCGCGCGGGCCAGGGCGAGCATTTGCTGCTCACCGCCCGACAATGCGCCGCCGAGATTGGCCCGCCGCTCGCGCAGCCGGGGGAAGAGGGCATAGACCGCCGCCAGATCCCAGCGGCCGGGGCGGGCCACGGCGGTGAGGTTTTCCTCCACCGTGAGCGAGCGGAAGACATTGCGCTCCTGCGGCACCCAGCCCAAGCCGAGGGCGGCGCGGCGCTCGCTGGGCAGGCGCTCCAGCGCTGTACCACCCAGGCGGATCACCCCGGCGCGGTGGCGGGCCACGCCCATCAGGGCTGCGATCAGCGTGGTCTTGCCCGCGCCATTGCGGCCGAGCAGTGCCAGCGCCTGGCCCTCCGCCAAGGTGAGGCTGATGCCGTCCAGCACCATGGCCTCGCCCCAGCCGGCACGGAGATTGTCGATACTGAGAAGCGGCTCAGCCATGCGCCACCTCGGTGCTGCCGAGATAGGCCTCGCGCACCGCCGGGCTGCGGGCGATCTCGGATGGTGCGCCATCGGCCAGCACGGCGCCGAAGGCGAGCACGGTGATGCGCTCGGCAAAGCGGAAGACGAGGTCCATGTCGTGTTCGATCAACAGCACGGCGACGTCGCGCGGCAGGGCGGCCACGGCGGCCAGCACCTCGCGGCTATCGGCGGGGGGCACGCCGGCGGCGGGCTCGTCGAGCAGCAGCACGCGCGGGCGCATGGCCAGGGCCAGGGCGATTTCCAGCAGCCGCTGCCGGCCATAGGGCAGCGAGGCGGTGCGCTGGTGGCGGGCGGCATCGGGCAGGCGCACCGTGTCGAGCAATTGCTGGGCCTCCGCCCGCAGCCCGGCCATGCCGAATAGCGGCCGCCACCAGATGGCGCCCAGCCCCGCCCTCTCGGCCAGCGCCATGGTGGTGGCCTGCATGGGGGTGAGTTCGGCGAAGAGTTGATTGACCTGGAAGGTGCGGGCCAGGCCGAGGCGGACCCGCAGATGCTGTGGCGCGGCCGAGACATCCCGGCCCAGCAGGCTTACCTGGCCCGCACTGGCCGCCAGCGCACCGGAGAGGAGGTTGACGAAGGTGGTCTTGCCCGCGCCATTGGGGCCTATCAGGGCGTGCCGTGCGCCGGGCTCCACCCGCAGCGAGACGGCATCAACGGCGACGAAGGCGCCGAAGCGGCGGGTGAGGCCCCGGGTTTCCAGCGCAGCGCTCATCGGCGGCGCAGCCTGGCGATGGCGGCGCGGGCGAGGCCGAGCAGCCCGCCCTGCCCTGCCAGGGCCAGCGCCACCAGCGCGATGCCCAGCCAGAATTGCCAAAAGACCGGGCTGGCCTCGCTGAGCGCGTGATGCGCCACGGTGAAGGCCACCGCCCCCAGCAGCGCGCCATAAAGGCTGCCCAGCCCGCCCAGCACCAGCATCAATAACCCATCGGCCGAGCGCTGGAAGGAGAGCGCATCGAGGGAGGCGAAGCTGGTGGTCTGCGCCAAAAGAGCCCCCGCCACCCCGGCATAGGCTGCGGCGATGACATAGGCCGCGGTCAGCCTTGCCTTGACCGGCACGCCCAGGGCGGGCGCGCGGCGGGCATTGCCGCGAATGGCGCGCAGCGACCAGCCAAAGGGCGAGGCGACCAGCAGCCGCGCCAGCATGAACAGCACGAAGAGCACGGCCAGGGAGTAGAGATAGGCGGTGCGGCCCCAAAGGTCGAAACGATAAAGGCCAAAAATCGGCCACATCTCCACACCTTGCAGCCCATCGGCGCCGCCGGTGATGGCGGCGGCCTTGTTGGCTGCCTCATAAAGCATGAGGCCCAGGCCCAGCGTGACCATCAGCCCGGCCAATTCGCCGGCCCTTAGCACCAGGGGCGCGCTGATAAGCCCAAGCAGTGCTGCCACCGCGGCGGCGGCGAGCAGGCCGGAAAATGGCTCGCCCCAGCCCTGCTGTGCGAGGATGCCGGCGGTATAGGCGCCCGCGCCAAAAAACGCGGCTTGGCCCAGCGTGACCAGCCCGGCATAGCCGACGATGAGGTCGAGCGAGACGGCGAAGAGTGCGGCGATGGCAATGGCCGAGAGCAGCGGCAATTGCTCAGGAAAGAGCCAATAGCCGGCCAGCGCCCCAGCCCAGGGGATGGCGTGCAGCAGGATCATTTCGCCCGCGCCAGCAGGCCTTGCGGCCGGGCGAGGAGCAGCACGACCATGGCGGTGTAGATGATGAAGGCGCCCACCTCGGGAATCCAATATTTCCCGGCCACACCCACCACCCCCAGCAGTAGCGCGGCCAGAAACGGCCCGGCCACCGAATTGGCCCCGCCCACCGCCACGACGACGAGGAAATAGACCATGTATTTCAGCGGGAAATTCGGATCGAGGCCGAGAATTTCCACCCCAAGCGCGCCGCCCAGCCCGGCCAGGCCCGAGCCCAGCGCGAAGGTGATGGAGAAGATGCGCCCCACCGGCAGCCCCATGCCGCGGGCCACCACCCCATCATCCACCGCAGCGCGCAGCCGGGCGCCAAAACGGGTGCGCACCAGGCCAAAATGCAGCGCGAGTGCCACAAAGCCGCAGAGGATGATCAGAAAGAGGCGATAGCGCCCGAGGCCAATGCCGGCAAACTCCATCCGCCCCGAGAGCCAGGGCGGCAATTGGATGAGTTGGGTGCGCGCACCCATCAGCCAATCCGCCACCGCCCCCATGATGAACACGAGGCCGATGGAGAAGAGCACCTGGGTGAGGTGATCCCGGCCATAAATATGCACATAGAGCAGCCGCTCGAGCACAAAACCCATGGCCGCCGCCGCCGCGGCCGCCGCCAGCAAAGCGAGGGGAAACGGCACACCCAGCCGGTTGAGCAACACCACGCAGACATAGCCGCCCAGCATGCCAAAAGCGCCATGCGCCAGATTGACCACATTCATCAGCCCCAGCGTCACCGAGAGGCCAACCGAGAGGACGAAGAGCAGCATGCCCGCCGCCACACCGTCGAGCAGCACGGTGATGGCGGAGGCCATCAGCCCATCGGGCCCACACGCTCGACGCGGTCAAACTCGATATTCCACAGCTGGCCGTCGCGGCGCTCGGTGCGGCGGATATAGATGTCCTGCACGATGTCGCGGCTTTGCGCATCGATGCGCACGGGGCCGCGCGGGCTGATCCATTCCTGGCCGGCCATGGCGGCGACCAGGCGTTCGCCATCGGTATTGCCCTGGGTGCGGCGCAGGCCCTCGGCCAGGAGATGCATGCCATCCCAACCGCCCACCGCCATGAAATTCGGCCGCTGGCCGGGCGCCTGGGCGGCATAGGCGGCGAGGAAGGCGCGGTTTTCGGCGCTGTCATGCGCGGCCGAGTAGTGGTGCGAGGTGACGGCGCCGAGCGCGCTGTCGCCGATATCGTTCAGGATATCATCATCGAGCACATCGCCGGTGCCGATGAGGCGAATGCCGGCCTCGCGCAGGCCACGCTCGGCGAATTGGCGCATCAGCGGCGCGCCCTCGCCGGAGGGCACGAAAATGAACAGCGCATCGGGCCGCGCATCGCGCACCCGCTGCAGGAAGGGGGCGTAATCGGGGTTGCGCAGCGGCGTGCGCAGCTCGGCCGTCACGCTGCCGCCGGCGGCGGTGAAACGCTCCTTGAAGGCGCGCTCGGCATCCAGGCCCGAGGCAAAATCGGTGACCAATGTGACCGCGGTTCGGATGCCCGCGCGCTGCGCCCAGACGGCGATGGGGGCGGTGGCCTGCGGCAGCGAGAAGGCGGTGCGCAGGATGAAGGGCGAGCGGCTGGGGATGATGGCGGTGGCGGCCGCCATGACGATCATCGGCAGCTTCGCCTCGGTGGCGATGGGGGCGGCGGCGAGAGCGAGCGGCGTGAGGCCAAAGCCAGCCAGGGCCTGCACCCGCTCACGCACCGCCAGCTCCTGCGCCAGGCGGCGGGTGACATCGGGGGCGACGCCGGTATCGTCACGCAGCAGGATTTCGATGCGCTTGCCGGCAATCGGGGCGGGGTTGGCGCGCAGTCAGGCGCGGATGGCGGCCTCGATCTGCCGGCCGGTGCTGGCGAAGGGGCCGGTCATCGGCAGGATCAGGCCGATGCGGAAGACATCGCCCGATTGGGCCAGGGCGGGGATGGCCAGAGGGGGGGTGGCCAGGGCGATGCCAAGCCCGGTGATGGCGCTGCGTCGTGTCACAATGGACATGGTCCTGGTCTCCCTGTTTCGCTTGCCTGCATGGCTTCCCGCCAATGGGTGCGATGTCGCCCGCATCACAAAAATTCGCAAGCCCGTTGCGGCTTTGGGTGTTGGGGCGCGGCGGGCAGCCGCTATGCAGCGGGCATTGGCGGGGCCAAGCTGGGGCGGCACTGTTTGAGGAAACCACCATGCCATACGCCCAAGCCGAAGGTGCCCGCCTGCATTATGAGGAGACGGGCCATGGCCATCCCATCGTCTTCGTCCATGAATACGGCTCGGATCATCGCGAATGGGAGCAGCAGGTTCGCTTCTTCTCACGCGAATATCGCTGCATCACCTTTGATGCGCGCGGCTATACGCCCTCCGACGTGCCATCCGACCCACGGCTCTATGGCCAGGATTTTGCCGCAGCCGATATCGCGGCGGTGATGCGCCACCTTGATATTCCCAAGGCGCATGTGGTGGGGCTCTCGATGGGGGCTTTTGCGACGCTGCTCTTTGGCATCCGCTACCCGCAAATGGCGACGGCGCTGGTGGTGGCGGGCGTGGGCACTGGCTCGAACCTGGCCGAGCTTGAGGCGTTTCGCGCCGCACAGGTGGTGCGCGCCGATGCGCTGCGCAGCGATGGCTGGCATGATCTTGCCCTTGAATCCGGCCATAGCCCAACCCGGGTGCAGTTGAAGAAGAAGGACCCGCGCGGCTGGGCTGAATTCGTTGCCCATCTGCGCGAGCATTCGCCCGAGGGCTCGGCGATGACGCAGCAATATTACCAGGGCGCGCGCGACCCGGTTTACGCCTGGGAGGCGGAACTCAAGACCATGATGGTGCCCACCCTGCTGGCGTTGGGTGATGAGGATTGGCCCTGCATCGAACCCAATTGCTTCCTCAAGCGCACCATCCCCCATTGCGGGCTGTGGATGCAGCCGCGCACCGGGCACGCCATCAATCTGGAGGAGCCGGCGGCGTTTAACCGCGAGATGCAGAGTTTTTTCTCGACCGTGGAGCGTGGGCGCTGGAGCCTCGACGCATAAAAAAAGGGCGGCCCTTGCGGACCGCCCCTTCGTTTCTCGCAAGGCTTGGACTTCTTAGAAGTCCATGTCGCCCATGCCGCC
Organism: Rhodovarius sp.; assembly: GCF_040399605.1. Classification (NCBI taxonomy): domain Bacteria; kingdom Pseudomonadati; phylum Pseudomonadota; class Alphaproteobacteria; order Acetobacterales; family Roseomonadaceae; genus Rhodovarius; species Rhodovarius sp. The sequence continues at coordinate 41,628 of NZ_JBBARU010000012.1, forward strand.
CATGCCGCCGCCCGGGCCACCGGCCGGGGCCGAGCCCTTGGCCGGACGCTCGGCCACCATGGCTTCGGTGGTGATCAGCAGGCTGGCGACCGAGGCCGCATCCTGCAGCGCCGTGCGCACAACCTTGGTCGGGTCGATAATGCCGGCATCGACCAGGTTCTTGTACTGGTCGAGCTGCGCGTCGTAGCCGAATTCCCACACATCGCTGCGCAGAACTTCACCGGCGACCACGGCGCCATCCTTGCCGGCATTCTCGGCGATCTGCTTCGCCGGGGCCTGGATGGCCTTGCGGACGATCTCGATGCCGACCTGCTCGTCAGAGTTCAGGCCCTTGAGGGTGTGCAGGTTGGTGCTGGCGCGCAGCAGGGCGGTGCCACCACCGGGGACAATGCCTTCCTGCACGGCGGCGCGGGTTGCGTGCAGCGCGTCGTCCACACGGTCCTTGCGCTCCTTCACTTCCACTTCGGTGCTGCCACCGACGCGGATGACGGCCACGCCACCGGCGAGCTTCGCCAGGCGCTCCTGCAGCTTCTCGCGGTCGTAGTCCGAGGTGGTCTCCTCGATCTGCGCCTTGATCTGCTCGCAACGGCCCTGGATCTCGGACTTTTCACCGGCGCCATCGACGATGGTGGTGTTTTCCTTCTCGATCCGGATCATCTTCGCCTTGCCGAGCATGGCGAGGGTGACGGTTTCGAGCTTGATGCCGAGGTCTTCGGAGATCAGCTGGCCACCGGTCAGGATCGCGATGTCTTCCAGCATCGCCTTGCGGCGATCACCAAAGCCCGGCGCCTTGACGGCGGCGATCTTCAGGCCACCGCGCAGCTTGTTCACCACCAGGGTGGCCAGGGCTTCGCCCTCGACATCCTCGGCAATGATCACCAGCGGACGGCCGGACTGCACCACGGCCTCGAGCAGGGGGAGCATCGGCTGCAGCTGGGACAGCTTCTTCTCGAAGATCAGGATGTAGGGCTGATCCATCTCGGCAATCATCTTCTCCGCATTCGTGATGAAATACGGGGAGACATAGCCGCGATCGAACTGCATGCCCTCGACGACGTCGAGTTCGGTCTGGATGGACTTGGCTTCCTCGACGGTGATGACACCCTCGTTGCCGACCTTCTCCATCGCTTCGGCGATCATCTTGCCGATCTCAGTCTCGCCATTGGCGGAGAGCGTGCCGACCTGGGCCACCTCGGCGGAGGTGGTGATCTTCTTGGTCTTGGCTTCCAGCTCGCCCACGATCTGGGTGACGGCCTTGTCGATGCCGCGCTTCAGATCCATCGGGTTCATGCCAGCGGCCACGGCCTTGGCACCCTCGCGGATGATGGCCTGGGCCAGCACGGTCGCGGTCGTGGTGCCGTCACCGGCGGTGTCGTTGGTCTTCGAGGCCACTTCGCGCACCATCTGGGCGCCCATGTTCTCGAACTTGTCGGCCAGCTCGATCTCCTTGGCGACGGTGACGCCGTCCTTGGTGATGCGCGGTGCGCCGAAGGACTTGTCGATGACCACGTTGCGGCCCTTGGGGCCGAGGGTGACCTTCACGGCATCGGCCAGGATGTCCACGCCGCGGAGCATGCGCTCGCGGGCCTGGGCGCCGAACTTGACGTCTTTAGCTGCCATTGTCTGGTTTCTTTCTTACGAATGTTGCGGATACGGGCGGCACGCCGAGCCTTGCGGCCTCGCGCGCCGGGCCCGAAATCAGGCGGACTTGGTGTCGATGATGCCCATCACGTCGGATTCCTTCATGATGAGGAGATCCTTGCCGTCGAGCTTCACTTCCGTGCCGCTCCACTTGCCGAACAGGATGCGGTCACCGGCCTTGACGTCGAGCGGGCGGACATCGCCATCTTCGTTGATCGTGCCGTTGCCGACGGAGATCACGAGACCTTCCTGCGGCTTTTCCTTGGCGGTGTCGGGGATGATGATGCCGCCGGCAGTCTTGGCTTCGGCTTCAATGCGCTCGACCAGGATGCGGTCGTGCAGGGGGCGAAAGCTCATATGGCTAATCCTCTCCTGAAAGGGTGAAAGTCATGCAGCCCAGGGGAGCCCCTGGGCCACGGATCCGTGGGGAAGCCGCTGAGCTTAGCGCCCGTTAGCAGTCTCACCCAAGGAGTGCCAGCGATGTAGGGGCTTGGTTGACTGGCGTCAAGGGATTTCCAGCACTCTCCGAGCATGAGTGCTAATTCAATGTTTTTACGTTAATTTTACGGTTTTTTGTCGCAAGACGCATGGCTGAGGCGCCGAAAGCCCGGACGGGGCTGCTGGCGATGCGCCTGCGTTGCCAGGGTTGTGGCGCCCGCCCTTGCATGCTTGGCTTCCTAACAAGTTATCTCTGGAGGAACACATGGCAAAACAACGTATCATCACCCCGGCCGGGGCCAGCTTCACCGTCGGCAGCAGCGATTACTCGCTGGAGATGGAAGCGCTCGCCAATATGGATGCCGAGATCATCGAAGCGCCGATGGACACCGCCGGCTTCATCGCCGCCGCCGCCACGGCGGATGCGATCTATGCCAAGGGCATCCCCATCACCGCCGAGATCATCGCCGCCCTGAAGAACTGCAAGGTGATCAGCCTGGGCTCGGTGGGCGTGGACAGCGTGGATGTGAAGGCCGCCACCGCAGCCGGCATCCCGGTGACCAATGTGCCCGATACCTTCATCGAGGAGGTGGCCGACCATGCCATGACGCTGCTGCTCAGCACCTTCCGCCGGGTGATCGAGCAGGACCGCATGGTGCGCGAACATCGCTGGAAGGAAGGCCGCCCGGCGCTGCTGAAAATCCCCCGCCTGATGGGCCAGACGCTGGGTTTTGTCAGCTTCGGCCGTGTGGCGCGCGCTGTTGCCCGCCGGGCTGCGCCCTTCGGCCTGCGGATGATCGCCTATGATCCGTTCCTGGACGAGACGCAGATCGCCGAACATGGCGTGATGCCGGCGACGCTGAACGAGGTGATGAGCCAGTCGGATTTCGTCTCCATGCATGCTCCGGCACGGCCGGAATGCACCCATCTGCTCAAGGAACAGCATTTCCGGCAGATGAAGAAGAGCGCGATCTTCATCAATACCGGCCGTGGGCCCACGGTCGATGAGAATGCGCTGATCAAGGCCCTGAGCGAGGGCTGGTTCGCCTATGCCGGCCTCGACGTGCTGGAGGTGGAGCCGCCGAGCCACAACAACCCCATCCTGTCGATGGATAATGTGATTCTATCGGCGCATACGGCCTCGGCCTCGGCGCGCTTCGATGAGGCGCGCAAGCGCCGCGTGGGCAGCGAATTGGCGCTGGTGTTGTCTGGCAAATGGCCGATGAGCTGCGTGAACCCTTCAGTGCTGCAGAATACGGCGCTGGCGCGTTGGCAGCCCGTGGGGCTGGGGCGTGGGCCTAACTCTTAAGGTCGCATAGATGGCGCTTGGGAGGGCTTTGCCCTCCCGAACCCTCCCGCAAAGGGCCGAAAGGCCCTTTGATCCCGTTGCTTTGGGCGGCCCTCTAGGTGCCCTGCCAGGGCAGCCATTGCACGTCCGCTATTCGTCGCGCGCCAGAGACCAGCATCACCAAGCGGTCCAGGCCTAAAGCTATGCCGGCGCAGGGCGGCATGCCCAGTTCAAGTGCTGCCAGGAAATCCTCATCCACCGGCCAGGCGGCGCCCGGGCCATGCACCCGCACCCGCTCGGCCATATCAGCCTCCAGGCGCAGACGCTGCTCCTGCGGGTCGGTCAGTTCCTCAAAGGCATTGGCCAGTTCCATACCGCCGGCGAAGAGCTCGAAGCGCAGCGCGGCGCGGGCATCGGCTGCATCACGCCTTGCCAGCGCCGCCTGCGGGCTGGGCCAATGGGTGAGAAAGCTGGGCTCGGCGGCCAGGCGGGGCTCCACATGCTCCAGCAGCAGGCGGAAGAAGCCGCTTTCCCAATCCTCATCGGGCCGGACTTCCAGGCCGGCACTGGCCATGGCCGCTTGCAGCGCTGCCGCGTCCCCCTGGCCGTCCGGCCGCACCGTGGCCAGGATATGGAGTCCGTTGCACCAGCGAAAAAACGCCTCCGCCATGGTGATCCGCCGAAATGGCGCGGCCGGGCAATCGGGCCAGACGGCGCGCAGATAGGCCTCAGCCTCATCCATCAGCCCGGCCATGGAGAGCCCGGGCCGGTACCATTCCAGCATGGTGAATTCCGGCGCGTGGCGGGCGGATAATTCGCCATTGCGCCAAACCCGGGCGATTTCGAAGACCGGCCCCACACCGCCGGCCAGCAACCGCTTGATGGCCAGTTCGGGGCTGGTGCGCAGGAAGAGCCGCTGCTGCGCCCCGGCCCCCAGATGCGGCTCATAGGCGGTTTCGAAGGCCGCCAGATGCACTTCGGCCCCGGGGCTGGGGACCAAAGCGGGGGTTTCGATCTCGCTATAGCCGCGGGCGGAAAAATGCGCGCGGGTGGCGGCCAGAATACGGCTGCGCGCCGCCAGATAGGGCAGCCTTGCCGCCAAACGTTCGGGGTGCCATGCGGGAAGGGCCATTGCGGCCCCTGCCCTAGCCCAGCTACTGCCAGCCCACCATGGCCCTGCCCCAAAAAACCCTACGTGATGCTGCGGCCCTGCTCGATGCCGGGCTGATCACCGCCGCGGCGCTGCCCGCGCTCAGCGCGCTGCAATCGCGCTATGCCATCGCTCTCACGCCGGAGGTCCAGGCGCGAATCGCCTCGCCCGATGATCCTGTGGGCCGGCAATACATCCCTCATGCCGATGAGGCGCTCAGCCAGCCGCATGAAATGGCCGACCCCACCGCCGATGCCCCCTTCACGCCCATCAAGGGCGTGGTGCACCGCTACCCCGACCGCGCGCTGCTCAAGCCGCTGCTGGCCTGCCCGGTCTATTGCCGGTTTTGTTTCCGGCGCGAACATGTCGGCCCCGATGGCGGTTTGCTGAACGAGGCGGAGCTTGAGGCTGCGCTGGGCTGGTTTGCGGCGCATCCGGAGGTGGGGGAGGTCATTCTCACCGGCGGCGACCCGCTGATGCTCTCGCCCCGGCGGCTGGCCCATATTCTGGGCCGGCTGGCGGCGCTGCCGCATATCCACACCCTGCGCATCCATAGCCGCGTGCCGGTGGCCGAACCCAGCCGGATCACGCCCGAATTGCTGGCGGCGCTGCGGCTGGAGACGCCGCTTTATCTGTGCGTGCATGCCAATCACGCCCAGGAATTCGGCCCCGCTGCCGGGCCGGCGCTGCGGGCGCTGCATGGTGCGGGCGTGGTGCTGCTCGGCCAATCCGTGCTGCTGGCCGGGGTGAATGACAGCCTAGCGGCGTTGGAGGGGCTGTTGCGCACCATGTTGGCGCATCGCATCAAGCCCTATTATCTGCATGCGCTGGACGCCGCGCCGGGCACTGCGCGCTTTGCCGTGCCGGATGCGCGGGCGCTGGAATTGTTGCGCAGCCTGCGCGGGCGCGTCTCGGGCCTGGCCTGGCCGGTTTTCGTGCGTGAGACGGCGGGCGGTGCGGGCAAGCGGCCGCTGGGGCCGGCATGGTAGCGGCGGGCCGGCGGGCGTGACCGAGGGCATCGCCATTGCCCTGATCTTCACCCTGGCCGGGCTGGTGAAGGGCGTGGTGGGTTTGGGGCTGCCCATCATCGCCATGGGTCTACTGGGGCTATGGCTGCACCCGCTGCAGGCTGCCTCGCTGCTGCTGGTGCCCAGCATCGTCACCAATATGGTGCAGATGGCGGGGCCGGGATTGCCCGGGCTGCTGCGCCAACTCGGCCCCATGCTGGCCGCCGTGGTGCTGGGCACGTGCGCCGGCTGGTGGGCCTGGGGCGGGCTGGGTGGGCGGCTCGCGGGGCTGGGCCTGGGCTGCATGGTGGTGGCTTATGGATTGCTGGGCGTCAGCGCCTTGCGGCTCAGCCTGTCACCGCGCGCCTCGGCCCGGCTGGCCATTCCAACCGGGTTGGTCACCGGGGTGATTACCGCCGGCACCGGGATTTTCGTCATTCCGCTGGTGCCATGGCTGCAGGCCAGCGGCCTGCCGCGGGAGCGTTTGGTACAGGCGATGGGTGTCTCGCTGCTGGTCTCGGCGCTGTCGCTCGCCTTGGTGATCGGCGGTTCTGGGCATTTGGGTCTGGCGGAGCTTGGTGGCTCAGCCCTCGCCTTGCTGCCGGCGCTGCTGGGCCAGGCGCTGGGCAGCATGCTGCGGCAGCGGCTGAATGAGGCGCTGTTCCGGCGCTGTTTTTTCGCCGCGCTGGTGCTGCTGGGGCTGCATTTGGTCTGGCAGGCCTGGCCCTGAGGCGGGCGAGGCTGGATGCCCAGCCCAGGCTGGGTTCACGCCGCGTGGTCCAGCCATTGTTGAGAGAATAAAGCAGCGTTTATGGCGGTTCCGCCGCAACGCATCATGCTCCACCCTGCCAGCATTACCCCTGCGCGTCGGGGCTGAGCACGATGCAGGGGCCGCGCACCCGGCCACAGGCCTGTTGCGCGCCGCCTTGCGTCATGCCCACGACGCGGGCGCGATAAAGGGTGGAGCGGCCAACGCGGACCGGCTGCACCTGCACCCGCCCGCCGCCGACCGCATCCGCGGCGCTGCGCGCCTGGCGCTCATCGGAGAAGGCCCCCACCTGCACCGCCCAGCTTGCGCTGGTATTCGCCACAACTGGGCGAATCTCCGGCGACAGGCTGGCGGCCTGGGCCGAACCGATCAGGCCAAAGCGGCGAGGCGATGATGCAGCGGCAAGGTTAGGGCCATTCGCCCGGGCCGGGCTCGGCGTATAGACAGGCCGGGCGAGCGGGCCGGTGGGAGAATTGGCCATGGCCTGCCGGTTGGCGCTCTCGGCTAGGGCGGCTGCACCCTCGGGCGTGCTGCCATCGGCGATGGGCTCCATGGCGGCGGCGATCACCCGCCGCTCCGCCGGCGGCTGGTCGTAGCCAGCCAGAGAGGTGCCAGATTGCCCTGTGCCGACCTGCGCTGTGCCGACCTGCGCTGTGCCGGCGCGCGCCGCGCTCTCTGCCATCGCCTGCTGGCCGCCAGGGGTGGAGCCATCGGCGATGGGCTCCATCGCCACCACCCCGCCGCTGGCCAAGGCAACCGGGCGGGCCATGGCGGGGGCCGTGGCTCGGGCTGCGGTGAGGATCGGCGTTGCCGGCTCAGGGTCTGGCAGGCGGGCATAGCGGGCATTCTGCTCGCGCAGGTCACGCTGCTCCTGCAGGGCCATCATTGTGGCACTGTCCATCCTACGCGGGCCCGGCGGCACGCGCACCGGGAGTTCAGCAGCGGCATAGACCTCTGGCGGCGCGCGGCGCACTGGGCTGGCCCGCAGCACGCCCGGGCCAATGCGCGCCACATAGTTGCGCGTTTCATTGGGCAGGCCGGAGCGGTTATAGAGGTAATTCTCAAGCCGGCGCGGGCCAGCATTATAGGCCGCAAGGAAGGCGGGCGAGCCGAAGAGATCATACATCTCACGCAGATAGGCTGTGCCAGCCATGATGCTGTCATAGGGATGATAAGGATCATCGCCCAGGGCGTAGCGCGACTGGAGTTCCCGATAGGTGCCGGGCATAACCTGCATCAGCCCCATGGCGCCGACAGGGCTGGTGGCGGTGGCCCTTCCGCCGGATTCCTGGCGCATCACTTCCCGGATCCAGCGATCGGGCACATCGAAACGGCGCGACGCTTCGCGGATATAGGGCCCCCAAGGGTCAGAAGGCGGGCCTGGAGGGTCATAGCTGCGTGCGGCGCTGTTATGGGCCGCCGTGGGCCCCGGCCGCCCGGCATTGCCACCGCAGGCAGCCAAACCGCACAGCAAAGCCACGGCAAAGGCCGAGCGCATCACGCCGGAAGCAACAAACATCCCCACACTCCCCTGGCCGCTGCCTTGATAGCGCGAACCCACCCCCATGGGAACGCCGGACAGCAGGCACCACGCGGATGAACGCGCAGCAGCGGGCGTTATACAGAATCTCGCCCCTGGCATGCAACATTTGGAATTAATCTGGACGCTTTTTCTCGGCGGCGAGTTCTAGCGCGCGGGCATAGACAGATTTTCGCGGCAGGCCATGGGCCAGCGCCACGCTGGCGGCGGCATCGCGCAGGCTCATGGCGGCCATCGCCACCGCCAGCGCATCATCGAGGCTGGCCTGGCCCATTGCCTCGTTGGGGGCGGGCCCCACCAGCAAGACCACCTCCCCGCGCGGCGGGTCGTCCAGCGCCCCTTGGGCGAGCACGGCCAGAGAACCGCGCCGCACCTCCTCGAAACGCTTGGTCAATTCGCGCGCCAGGGCGGCGGGGCGGGTTTCGCCCAGCGATGCCGCCAGGGCGGCGAGGGTTTCGGCGGCGCGATGCGGCGCCTCATAGAAGACCAGCGTGGCGGATAGGCCTGCCTGCTCCATGGCCTTGAAACGCGCCAATTCGGCGTCCCTCGCACCCGCTTTCGCCGGCAGAAAGCCCACGAACATGAAGGGATGCGGCGGCAGGCCGGAGAGAATCAGCGCCAGCACAGCCGCATTGGCGCCTGGAATGCCATGCACCGGAACACCGGCCGCAATGGCGGCACGCACCAGGCGAAAGCCGGGGTCGCTCATCAGAGGCGTGCCGGCATCGCTCACCAGCACCAAGGCCGCACCATCACGCAGCCGGGCCAGCAAGCCCGGCAATTGTGCCTCCTCATTGTGATCATGCAGTGGCCAAAGCGTTATGGAAATGCCATGTCTTGCGAGCAGCTTAGAGGTTACCCTGGTGTCCTCGCACAGCACGGCATCCGCCCCCGCCAGGGCGGCCAGTGCGCGTGGTGAGATATCGTCAAGGTTGCCAATCGGCGTCGCCACCAGGGTCAGCCCCGGTTGGGGGCCTGGTGGGGGCGAAATGCCGGCGGCAGGGAGATTGGTGGATGCGTCTTGCATGGGTGATGGCAGTGTTGGCCCTGATCGGCTGTGCACCGCAAGTGCGACAGCAGGCCGCGAGGCCGCGGGCACCCGCAGCCCAGGCCTGGCAGGCGCCGGTGATGGCGCCGCCGGCTGCGGCTGCGGCGGTGGCGCGCCAGCGCGTGGGCCTGCTGCTGCCGCTCTCGGGGCCCAATGCGGCGCTGGGGCATTCCATGCTCAATGCCGCGCAATTGGCGCTGTTCGACCAAAGCGACACGATGATTGAATTCCTGCCGCGTGACACCCGCAGCTCCGCCGCGGGGGCCTTGGAGGCCGCGCGGGCAGCGATTGGCGATGGCGCGGGCGTGCTGATCGGCCCCCTCACCCTGGGAGAGACCGCAGCCGCCGCGGGCCCGGCCCAGGCCGCCTCGGTACCCATGCTCTCCTTCACCAGCGATGAAAGCCAGGCAGGCAATGGCGTGTGGGTGCTGGGCGTGACCCCGGCGCAGGTCGCGCGCCGCCTGGCCAGTGTCGCGGTCTCGGGCGGGCAGCGCCGCATCGGCCTGCTCGGCGCCGATGATGAATTTGGCCGCCGGCTGGTGGCGGCGCTGCGCAGCATTCTGGCCGAGGCGGGGCTGCCGGCACCGGTGGTGATGCTCACCCGGCCCGGCTCAGATGCAGGCCAAAATGGCCGGGATTTCACCGCCCGCCTGGCCGCGGAGGGCGGGGTGGATGCGCTGATCCTGTCCCAGGCCGGCACGGCGGCGCGGCAGGCCGTCCAGGGGCTGGTGGCGGCGGGGCTCGCACCCATGCCGCGGCTGTTTGGCACCCATCTCTGGGCAGGCGATGGCCAGATTGCGCAGGAGAGCGTGCTGGCGGGCGCTGGCTTCACCGGGCCCGATCCCGCTGCGCGCAACAGCTTTGACAACCGCTTCTTGGAGAATTTTGGCGAAAGGCCCGCCCGCCTTGCCGGCACAGCCTATGATGCGGCGGCCCTTGCAGCCCGTGCTGCGCGCGAGGGGGGCCGCGCCTTGCTCATTGGCATGGCGTTTCAGGGTGCCGATGGGCCGATCCGATTGATGGCAGATGGCGTGCTGGGGCGCGGCTTGGCCATTCTCGAATTCCAGAACGGGCAGGCCGTGCTGCGAGACGCAGCGCCGATTCCCGGCGGGCCGGGCAGCTGATGCCCCCGCTGGGCCGCCTGCTGCGCACCGCCCTTATTCTCGGTGCGGTGCCCCTGCTGGTGCAGCTGGTGCTGTTGCTGACCGAGGAGGTTTCCACCCGCAGCGCCATTTTGGCCATGCTGGCTGGTGCATACGGCCCGGCTCTCCGCGGCGCTGCAGGCGGCGGCGGCGGATGATGATGCATCCTCCCGCCCCTTCCGCACCCCCCGCCTGCCGGCGGTGGCGGATATCGAGGAGGCGCTGACACGCCTCGCCCGCAGCCTGCAGGCCCGCAGCGCCCTGGTTGGCCGGTTGCGCGCGGCCGATGAGGCCATTGTCGAAAACCTGCCGGACCCGCTGCTGGTGCTGGCGGAGGATCGCTCGGCGCTGCGCGCCAATCGCGCGGCACGGCAGCTTTTTGGCCTCAAATCGGGCGCGGGGGGGGATCTGGCGGCGCTGCTGCGCCACCCGGCCCTGTCAGGGGCGGTGGAGCGGGCCTTGGCCGAGCAAACGGCACAGGGGACGGATTTGCACCTGCCCGTGCCCGTCGCCCGCGAGTTGCACGCCCAGGCTATCCCGATGAACCCGCCGCTCGCCGATGGCGGCCGGGTGGTGGTCGTGCTCTCCGACCGCAGCCAGATGCGCGCTGTCGAGCGCATGCGGGCAGATTTTGTCGCCAATGCCAGCCATGAATTGCGCACGCCACTCGCCAGCCTGATCGGTTTCATTGAGACCCTGCGCGGCCCGGCGCAGGATGATGCGGAGGCGCGCGAGCGCTTTCTGGGCATCATGGCCACGCAGGGTGAGCGGATGCGCATGCTCATCGATGACCTGCTGAGCCTCTCGCGCATCGAATTGTCGGAACATCAGCCGCCGCAGGGCGAGACCGATGTGGCGGAATTGCTGCGGGCCGAGGCGGTGGCGCTGGAGCCCCTGGCGAAGGGCACGCGCATCGAGATTGCCGCACCGCCCAGCCTTTTGGCCAGCCCCGCCGATACCGAGCAATTGGCGCAGGTGCTGCGCAATCTGCTGGAGAACGCCCTGCGCCACGGCAAAACCGAGGGGCTGGTGCGCGCGAGCCTCACGCGGGTGACCGGCGGCGGGCCGCGCCTTCCCAACCGGCCGGGCATCCTGCTCGCCATCTCCGATGATGGCCCGGGCATTCCGCGCGAGCATATTCCGCGCCTGACCGAGCGCTTCTACCGGGTGGAGCAGGGCCGCGGCCGCGGCACCGGCGGCACCGGCCTGGGCCTTGCCATCGTCAAGCACATCGTCAATCGCCACCGCGGCCAACTCATCATCGAGAGTGAGCCGGGGCAAGGCGCCACCTTCAAAGTGTGGCTGCCGGGGGATTAGAGCATTTTCAAGCCTTGCGGCTTCGCAAGGCGACTGGGAAAATGCGGCAAAACAAAGGCTAGAGCCTGCTTCCTTCGCCACGGCTCACTGCACAGGCTCTAAACTTTTGTTTGTCGCGCATCTCTATCCGCTCAAACGATTCCGTTTGAACGGATGATACCCCAAGTCTTTGCTTGTCTATCATCAGCCGGCGCGGGCTGCGGTGATGGTCAGCGGCCAAAGAGCGGCAGGGCGTCGGGCGCGATCGACAATTCCTGCAGGATTGTCGGGATTTTGTCCTTGAAGGGGAAGAAGCCGGCGCGGGCCAGGGGCCAGCAGGTGCTGTCCCAGGCGCGGCGGGCGCGCAGCAGCGTAACGCCCGAAGCGGCCACCGCCAGGGCATCGGCCACCCAGCCCACCGGAGCCCAAGGCGTCACTATGGCATCGACATCCTGCGCCATGGCCCATGCCGCGAGGCTACCCGGTGTCAGCCGTGCCGCCGGGGCACCCAGCCTGGCCTCGGCCATGGCCAGCCCATCCTCAAGCGCGGCTTCGGCGAAATTGGCAGCGCCATCGGCGCAGGGCCTGGCCACGGAAAGCCCGGCCAGCGCCACCACCTCGCAGCGTTCGGGCCAGAAGGTCACGTCATCGCTATGCAGCAGCAGGGCGATGCGGCCGCGCGCCGCATCGGCCGGTGGCAGGCTGCCCGGCGGCGGGGGGGGCGGTTCATTGAGCGGCTCGCAGCAGACATCCAACTCGCCCTCGGGGTTGAAGCGATCATTGGTGTAGCGCTCGATATTCTCCGGCCGCACCACATAATGCTTGCCCGGGGTCTGAATGCCCGCCACCCAACGCCAGCTGAGGGTATTGGAGGCCGGATCGGCATCCTTGAGGTGGTGCAGGAGGAAATCCGCCCCCAGCGCCCAGGGCAGCTTCAGGGTGAAGATCCATATGCCGGCGAACCACATCCGCACATGATTGTGCAGATAGCCGGTCTCCTTCAATTCATGGACCCAGGCGTTGAAGCATTCGATGCCGGTGAGGCCCATCATTGCCATTTCGTGGCGGCCGCGCAGCAGGGCATCGGTGGCCAGGCGCGCCTGATCGGCGGCGACCTTGCTTTCGAAATGCCGCCACATGCTGGGGCGCAGTTCTAAAAAGCCCTTCCAATAGCTGCGCCAGAACACCTCCTGGATGAATTTTTCCGCCGCCTCTGCGCCGTGATGGGCCAGGGCCAGACGCACCACCTCCTCCTCGGTGATGAGGCGATGGCGGATATGGGCGGAAAGTTCGCTCACATCCTGCCGCTGGCCTGGGCCGGGGTCGGTATTGCGCCCGGCGGCATAGAGCCGGCCCATGCGCGGGGCGAAGGCCTCAAGATGCGCCAGTGCCGCGGCACGGGTTGGGGGGATATTGCTCATGCGCCGTGGGTGTGGCGGAAGGCAGCGCGTCAGTCCAGACAGGCGCTGGCAAATGCCTGGAAAGCCCGGGCGCGATGATTGGTGCGGGCTTTCTCTTCCGGGGTCATCTCGCCATAGGTTCGGGTCTCGTCTTCGGGGATGAACATCGGATCATAGCCAAAGCCGCCGCTGCCGCGTGGCGGGTGAACGAAATGGCCCTCCACCCGGCCCTCGTGAAACTGCACATGCCCATCCGGCCAGGCGAGGGCGAGGGTGGAGACGAAGGCGCAGCGGCGATTGGGGTTGTCGCCCACCTCGCGCGCCACCCGGGCCATGGCAACGGCATAATCGCGGCCACCATCATCGGCCATCGCCCAATCGGCGGTATAAACCCCCGGGGCACCGCCGAGGGCTGCGACCATCAGCCCGCTATCATCGGCCAGCGCCGGCAGGCCCGTGGCGCGGGCCGAGGCCAGCGCCTTGATCGCGGCATTCTCCTCGAAGCTGGTGCCCGTCTCGGCCGGTTCGGCCAAGGCGAGTTCGCCAGCACTCACCACCGCAAAGCCGCGCGGCGCGAGCAAGGCACGCAACTCACGCAGCTTGCCTGCATTATGGCTGGCCAGAACCAGCCGGCCGGGCGGCATCAGCCGCCGGACCTCAGGCAAGGCCGACAGCCCGCTTCTGGGCGGCGAAGATCTCCGCCGTGCCGAGCCTGGCCAGGCCCAGCAATTCGAGCAACTGGCCCTCCGAGAAGGGCGCGCCCTCGGCAGTGCCCTGCACTTCGACCAGACCGCCGGCGCCGGTGAGGACGAAATTGGCATCCGCCTCGGCATTGCTGTCTTCGGCATAATCAAGGTCGAGCACGCAGACGCCGCCGAAAATGCCACAGCTCACCGCTGCCACCTGATCCATCAGCGGGATGGCGCTGAGGATATTATTGGCCACGCAATGCTTCAGCGCCAGGTGCAGCGCGACCCATGCGCCGGAGATAGAGGCGCAGCGTGTGCCGCCATCGGCGTTCAGCACGTCGCAATCGACGGTGATGCTCATCTCGCCCATGGCCTTGCGGTCCACCACGGCGCGCAGCGAGCGGCCGATCAGGCGCTGGATTTCCTGGGTGCGACCGGATTGCTTGCCGCGCGCCGCTTCACGATCACCGCGGGTATGGGTGGCGCGGGGGAGCATGCCGTATTCGGCGGTGACCCAGCCCTCGCCCTTGCCGCGGAGGAAGGGCGGCACCCGGGTCTCGACCGAGGCGGTGCAGAGGACTTCAGTATTGCCCATGCGAATGAGGCAGGAGCCCTCGGCGTGCTTCGAAAAGCCAGTGTCCATCGAAAGCCCGCGCAAGGCGGCGGGGATACGGCCGGAGGGGCGCGTGGAGGATGTGTTCATGCCCCAGCGCATACGCCGCTTCGCCATGGGCCGGTAGGGGGTGGGGGCATCTGGCGAAGGCCCCCTGCCCGCTTTCTCCCTAACGCGTCGGCCGGGCCGGGGTGACCGTGTAGTCGTAAAAGCCGCGGCCGGTTTTCTTGCCCAGCCAATTCGCATCGACATATTTCGCCAGGAGCGGGCAAGGGCGATACTTGCTGTCGCCCAGCTCCTCATGCAGCACCCGCATCACCGCCAGGCAGGTATCGAGGCCGATATAATCGGCCAGTTCGAAGGGGCCCATCGGGTGGTTGGCGCCGAGTTTCATGGCGCTATCGATCGCCAGAATATCGCCCACACCCTCATACAGCGCATAGACCGCCTCATTGATCATCGGGATCAGAATGCGGTTGACGATGAAGGCGGGGGTATCGGCGGAGGAGACGAGGCGCTTGCCGATGCGCTCCGCGAGCGCCGCCACGGCCTGGAAAGTGGGCTCATCGGTCGGCAGGCCGCGAGTCACCTCCACCAGCTTCATGACCGGGGCGGGGTTCATGAAGTGGATGCCGATGAAACGCTCGGGCCGATCCGTCGCTGCGGCAAGCCGGGTGACGCTGATGCTGCTCGTATTGGTCGCCAGAATGGTGCTGGGTTTGATATGGGCCTGGAGGTTCTTGAAGATGGTGTTCTTCAGGCCCTCATTCTCGGTGACCGCCTCGATCACCAGATCACTCTCGGCGAAGGCCGCGTAATCGGTGGTGGTGGTGAGGTTGAGGCGGGCATTTTCCCGATCCTCCGCGGTCATGCTGCCGCGATCGACGCGGCGCTGCATGTCGCGTTCGACCATTTTCAGCGCGTGATTCAGGGCTTCCTGGCTGATATCAGCCAGGACCACCGGAAAGCCGGAGGCGGCGAAGACCTGGGCGATGCCGCGGCCCATCTGCCCACCGCCGACCACGCCCACGCTGCGGATTTCCGGCGCAGGCGCGGCCGGCGCCGCCGTGAGAACCAGTTCCGTCACTTTGTTTGCAATGCCGCTGTGAGTTCGGGCACCACGGCGAAGAGGTCACCCACTAGGCCGTAATCGGCGACCTGGAAGATCGGCGCTTCCTCATCCTTGTTGATCGCCACGATGAACTTGCTGTCCTTCATGCCGGCCAGATGCTGAATGGCACCCGAAATGCCCACCGCGATATAGAGGTCTGGGGCCACGATCTTGCCGGTCTGACCCACCTGATGGTCATTGGGGGCGTAGCCGCTATCGACCGCCGCGCGCGAGGCGCCGACGGCCGCACCCAGCGTATCGGCCAGGCTGTCGATCAGGTGGAAATTCTCCGAGGAGCCGAGCGCGCGGCCGCCCGAGACCACGATTCTGGCCGAGGTCAGATCCGGCCGCTCGCTCTTCACGCCCTCGGCACCGAGGAAGGTGGAGAGGGGAGAGCCGGCCTGGGCGGCGATGGTTTCAATCCGGGCCGTACCGCCAGTGGCGGGGGCGGCATCGAAGCTGGCGGCGCGGATGGTCAGCACCTTTTTCGCATCGGCGCTCTTCACCGTGGCCAGGGCATTGCCGGCATAGATCGGGCGGATGAAGGTATCGGCATCCACCACGCCGGCCACTTCGGAAATCTGCTGCACATCGAGCAGGGCGGCGACTCGCGGCATCAGGTTCTTGCCGGTGGCCGAGGCGGGGGCGGCGATGTGGCTATAGCCACCGGCCATGCCCACGACCATGGCGGCGAGGCCCTCCACGGCGGGCACGGCATGGGCGCCATCCTCGGCCACCAGCACGGCTTCCACACCGGCCACGGCGGCGGCGGCGGGGGCGGCGGCGGCGGCATTGGCGCCGGTCAGCAGCAGATGCACCGGGCCGAGGGCGGCGAGCGCTGCCACAGCGCTGCGGCTGGGCTGGGAGATGGCGGTGCCGTCATGATCGGCAAGAATGAGAATGGCCATGGTCAGATCACCTTCGCTTCGCCACGCAGTTTTTCCACAAGCTCCTGCACGGAGCCCACCTTCACGCCTGCCTTGCGGGTAGGCGGTTCCTCCACCTTGAGCACCGTCAGGCGCGGCGTGGGGTCCACGCCGAGATCAGCGGGGGTGAGGGTATCGATCGTCTTCTTACGCGCCTTCATGATATTGGGCAGCGAGGCATAGCGCGGCTCATTGAGGCGCAGATCGGTGGTGATGATGGCGGGCAGCTTGACCTCGACCGTCTCCAGACCGCCATCGACCTCGCGGGTGACCACGGCGGTCTCGCCCTTGACCTCCAGCTTGGAGGCGAAGGTGCCCTGGGCCCAGCCCAGCAGCCCGGCCAGCATCTGGCCGGTGGCATTCATGTCGTCATCAATCGCCTGCTTGCCCAGAATGACCAGGCCGGGCTGCTCCTTGGCGATGATGGCGGCCAGCAGCTTGGCCACGACCAGCGGCTCCAGCACGCCATCATGCTGCACCAGCACGCCGCGATCAGCGCCCATGGCGAGGCCGGTGCGAATTTGTTCCGAAGCGGCAGCGGGGCCGGCGGAGACCACGATGATCTCGCTGGCGACACCCTTCTCCTTGAGGCGGACGGCCTCTTCGATGGCGATCTCATCGAAGGGGTTGACCGACATCTTGACGTTGGCTGTCTCAACCCCGGAGTGGTCCGCCTTGACGCGGATTTTGACGTTGTAGTCCACAACGCGCTTGGCGGTGACCAAAACCTTCATGAAAACGCCTGTCCCTTTTAATTCCGTGTGGCTGGGGGAAACATAGCGCTTTGGTGCAGTGCCGCAAGTTTGCGGGGGATGGAAAGCGCGGCGGGCGAGCGGCGGCGCGGCAGTTTATTCCGCCGACTATGCGGTTTCAGCCGCCGGGTTTTGCTGCCGGCTTGGGCGGCGTGCGGCCCAGCAGGGCGGCCCGCCATAGCGGCGGCAGCGCCCCCACCAGGCGGGCGATAGCGTAAAGCCGGCGCGGATAGGCAATTCTCAGTCTGCCCGCAGCAATACCCTCGAGGGTGCGCCGGGCCGCATCTTCAGGCGTCATCAGCCAGGGCATGGGGAATGGGTTATCCGCGGTCATCGGCGTGCGAACAAAGCCGGGGCAGATGGCATGCATGCGAATGCCGCGCTTGCGCTCGCTATGGTCGCGCGCCTCGGCCCAGCGCTGCACCGCGGATTTGCTGGCGCAATAGGCCGGCGCGCTGGGGCCGGCGACAAAGGCGGCGATGGAGGCAATCACCGCGATATGGCCACGCCAGCCATCCTCGGCCGGTGCCTGCCCCGCCATCACATCCATTGCCGGCAGGGCGGTGTTGAGCACGCCATTGATATTGGTCTCGAAGACATGGCGGGCGGCGGCGGCATCCTCCGTGCCCTCACCGGTGCCGGTGCCGATCCCGGCATTGGCAATGGCGAGATCAAGCCGGCCAGCATGGGTGATCCAATCGGCCATGGAATTGGTGTCACGCACATCGATGATCTGGGGCAGCACGGTGGCACCCAGTTCACGGCAAGCCTGGGCGGTGGCCTCCAGCCGCGCGGCATTGCGGGCGGAGAGATGCAGCGTCACCCCAGGGGCCGCACAGGCCCGGGCCAGCGCATCACCCAAGCCGGATGACGCGCCGGTGATCAACACATTATTCGGCCGCCGCGCCATCACGTTCGATCATCAGGCGCCGGGCCTCGGGCGGGATGGGAATGCGCGCGCCGGTGGCATTATCGACGCAAACCAACACCGCGAGGCATTCGAAAACCGGCTGGCCATCCTTGAGCACCTTGTACTCATGGATGAAGGAGGTGCGCCGCAGGCTCAGCACCCTCAGGCTCAGGCTCACCTCATCGCCAAAGGCCAGCGGTGCCAGATAGCGGATGGTGAGTTGGGCAACGACGGGCCCCACCGAGTTGGGCTTAAAACTCTGGCCCAGGCTCTCCCAATGGGCGACCCGCATATCCTCGAACATCACCAGATAGGCGGTGTGGTTGACATGGCCATGCAGGTCGCATTCGGCCCAGCGCACGCGATGCGACCAATCGGCAGACCAACTCATGCCAGGGCGGCCCGCACCCGCCCCATGGCTTCATTGAGATGTGCAGGGTCGAGCCAACGGAAGACCGCCACGATACCCTGCTCAGGCTCGATCCAGGTTGTATTGCCGCCCGCGCCGGAGAAGCAGTAGGCGCGCTCGCTCGCCGCTGGCCATTTCGCCCGTGACGTGTTGAGCCAGAAGAGGAAGCCATAGGCCGGGTTGAGCGCGCAGCGCGTGGTGCAGGTGGCGAGCCATTCTGCCGGTACAAGCTGCCGCCCCGCCCAGGCCCCCCCTTGGGCGACGAGCATGCCCACCTTGGCCATATCCTGGGCATGAATGGAAATACCACCACCCCAATGCGAGCCGCCCGGCACCGCCTGCATCGGCAGGCCGCCCACCTCGACCCAGCCATTGGAATAACCCTCCCAACGCCAGTCATCGGAGGCGCCAATGGGGATCATGATTCGGTTGGCGAAGATATCGGGCAGCGGCTTGCCGAAGACGCGCATCAGGGAAAGGGAGAGGCGGTTCACCCGCACATCATTGTATTCCCAATGCGTGCCGGCAGCCTGCAGGCTGCGATTGCCCTTGGTGGCGCCGCCTTCGGTGGCGAGTTGGCGGCCACGATCGATGCTGTCGGCCTTGTCGAACAGCGTGCCCTCCCATTCGGAGGTATTGGTGAGCAAATGCCGCCAGGTGATGGGGGCATTCTGCCCGCTGTCAAAGCCACCATCATCGACGAGTTCGCGCACCGGCCGGTCGATATCGGCAATAAGCCCATCGGCCACGGCGATGCCGGCCAGGATGGCGAGATAGCTTTTGGCCACCGAGAAGGTCTGGTCGATCTGCAGGCTATTGCCGATCTGCCCGACGCATTGGCCATGCTGGTAGATCACAGCATTGGTCGGCCCGCGCGGCGACATGGGGCCAAGCAGCGTGTTGAAGGGCGGCGGCTCGAAGAAGCCACCTTCCAGATGGGCGCGCAGGTCGCGGGGCCAGGGGGTCTCATGCGCGGCGATGAAGGCCAGCGCGTCTTGCAGATTCGGCATGCGGGCAGGCTAGAACAGCTTGCCTCGCGGTGAAATCACCAAGGCGGTTAATAATGCCGCCCTCGCCGCCAGATTGCGGCGGCACGGGCGGCATGGCCGCCAGGGGCTTGGGGGCTTTATGCCGCAGCGGAACGCCCTGCCGTGCCATTGCCCGGCAATTCGATATTGATCTCAAGGGCGCTGCTGCCCTGGCCACGCTCCAGGTTGACCTTAACCTTCTCGGGGTCAACGGCGACATAGCGTGCCACGACGGCGATCAACTCCTGTTGCAGCTTCGGCAGGAAATCCTCCCTGCCCCGGCCAACACGCTCATGCGCCAGGATGATTTGCAGCCGATCCTTGGCAAGCGATGCCGTGACGGGTTTTGGTTTTTCGCGCGCGCGGAAAATATCCAACCAGGACATCAGGCAGCCCTCCCACCGAACAGCCGGCCGAACAGGCCGGTCTTCTTCTTTTCGACCTCCAGGAAGCGGTGCGGCCGGTCATCGCCCAGGAAGCGGCCCACGGCGTCGGTATAGGCCTGCCCGGCCGGGCTTTCGACGTCCATAATCACCGGATTGCCGGTATTGGAGGCCTTGAGCACGCTCTCGCTCTCCGGGATCACGCCCAGAAGCGGGATGGCCAGGATTTCGCGGATGTCTTCCAGCTTGAGCATTTCGCCACGCTCGACCCGCACCGGGTCGTAGCGGGTGACGAGGAGATGCTCCTTCACCGGTTCGCGCTTCTCCTCGGCCCGCTTGGAGCGGCTTTGGATCACGCCCAGGATGCGGTCACTATCGCGCACCGAACTCACCTCGGGGTTGGTCACCACAATCGCCTGATCGGCATAATAGAGCGCCATCAGCGCGCCCTTCTCGATGCCGGCGGGGCTATCGCAAAGGACGTAGTCGAACTCCTTCATGAGTTCTTCGATGATGATGCCCACACCCTCCTTGCTCAGCGCGTCCTTGTCACGCGTCTGGCTGGCGGGGAGGATGAAGAGGCCATCGATCCGCTTATCCTTGATGAGCGCCTGGCTGAGCTTGGCCTCGCCATTGATCACATTGACGATATCAAACACCACGCGGCGCTCGACCCCCATGATAAGGTCGAGATTGCGCAGACCGACGTCGAAATCGATCACAACGGTTCTCTTGCCGCGCTGGGCAAGGCCGGTGGCGATGGCGGCGGAGGAGGTGGTCTTGCCCACGCCCCCCTTGCCGGATGTAACGGTGATGACCTGTGCCATGTTCGGGGGGGCTCCTAAAGTTTCTCGAAATGCAGCGCTTCGCCATCGAGACGTGCCTGCACGGCGCGGCCAATGGGCGCACCGCTCAGGCCTTCCCGCACCGCATAGAAACCTGCGATGGCGATCAGCTCCGGGTCGAAATTCAGCGCGAAGATGCGCGCATCGGGGTTTTCATTGGCGCCGGCCACGGCCCGGCCGCGCAGGGCGCCATAGATGTGGATATTGCCGTCGGCGATGACCTCTGCACCGGGATTGACGGTGCCGATGATGATGAGATCGGCCCCTTCGGCGTAAATGCGGCTGCCGGAGCGCACCGGTTGGGTCACCAGCATGGCATTGCTGCCGCTGCCGCGAAAATCCGGGGCCACCGCCGGTGGGGCGGGTTCGGCGGCGGGCGCTGGGGCCTCTTCCGGGGCGGGAGCGGGGGTGCCGCCGGCGGGGCGCAATGTGGAGAGGCCCGCAGCCGTGGCGGCCTGGCGCATCGCCGGCGTGCCGCCGACCACGCCGATGGGCATGATCTCCAAACCGCGCAGGCCAGCGATCAGCCCGGCAAAATCCACCTCCCCCGGCGAGACCTGCAGATCGTCGAGGCTGATGGCAATGGGGGCGAAGCGCAGAAAGCCAGGGGCGCGGCGGAATTGATCGCCCAGCGCGGGCAGCACAACCTCAGGCCGACCATCGAGCAGGCGCAGCACCAGAAGATTGAAATTCCCTGCGCGCAGCCGGAAGGCATCGGCCCCAGGCAGCGTATGCGCATTCGGTTGGGCGGCGGCTGACATGGGGCGCTGGTGGTCCTTCAGGGAATCCGACTCTCAATTCATCATCTTAACCGTGTGGTTTGTCGTGATGATAGGTTCGTTCGCAGTGGATAACGGGGATCATACGGCCTGACCATTGACTGAGCGCAGAAATTCCCGCCAATCGGCATCAGACACAGGATATGCCCATGCCAAGCCTCACCCGCCTTGCCATCCTCGATGATTACCAGGGCGCAGTGCTGCAGCGAGGACCATGGGAGCGGCTGGCGGGCCTGGAAAAGACCGTCTTTCGTGACACGATCACCGATCAGGACGCGCTCGTCGCGCGGCTGATGCCCTTCGATGCGATCCTGGCAATGCGCGAGCGCACCCCCTTCAACCGCGCCCTGATAGAGCGGCTGCCCAATCTCAAGCTCCTCATCACGACCGGCGAGCGCAATCGCGGCATCGACGCCGCCGCCTGCGCCGAGCGCAGCATCACCTTCTGCGGCACCTCGAGCTTTGGTGCGCCCACGGTGGATGTCACCTGGGGGTTGATTTTGAACACCATGCGCGGGCTGGCGGAGCAGCAGGCCAATCTGCGCGCCGGGCGCTGGCAGCAAATGCTGGGCGCTGGGCATCTGGGCCACACGGTGGAGGGCAAGGTGCTGGGCATTGTCGGCTTGGGCAAGCTCGGCTCCCGGGTCGCCCGGGTTGGCGCGGCTTTTGGCATGAGCGTGGTGGCATGGTCACAGAACCTCACCGATGAGGCCGCCGCCGCGGCCGGTGCCACCCGGGTCTCCAAGGCGGAATTGTTCCGCATGGCGGATGTGGTCTCGCTGCATCTCATTTTGTCCGATCGCTCACGCGGGATTGTCGGCGCGGCGGAACTGGCGGCGATGAAGCCCAGCGCGGTGATCGTGAACACCAGCCGCGGGCCATTGATCGATCAGCCGGCCCTGCTCGCCGCCCTGCATGAGGGCCGCATCGCCGGGGCAGGGCTCGATGTCTTCGATGCGGAGCCGCTGCCGCCCCATCATCCGATCCTATCCGCCCCGCGCACCGTGCTGCTGCCGCATCTGGGCTATGTGTCGGAGGAGAATTACCGGGCCTATTTTGAGACTGCTGTCGAGGTGATCGAAGCCTTCCAGGCCGGCAGCCCCATCCGCGTGATCAGCTGAGGGGATAGCGCCATGGATTGGGCCACCGCATCGCAGAAACAGCGCGACCTAGCCTATAATAACAACACCGCGGTGCCCGATGCGGCGGCGCTGATCGCCGAGCGCGCCGCCGCCTCGGCCCTCATGGCCCCGCCCCTGGCCGCCATGGCCTTTGGCGAGACTGAGCGCGAGGCCTGGGATCTGTGGCCCGCTTCGGACCCGGCGGCGCCGATTTTGGCCTTCATCCACGGCGGATACTGGCAGCGCAACCGGCGGCAGGATTTCTGGACCATGGCCGAGGGCGCGCTGGCCATGGGCTGGGGCTTTGCGGTGCATGGCTATTCACTCGCCCCTGAGGCCAGCCTCACGCAGATCACCTGGCAGGTGCATGCAGCGCTCGATTGGCTGAGCGCGCATGGCGGGCAGCATGGCATGGGCGGGCCCATCGTGCTGAGCGGCTGGTCGGCCGGGGGCCATCTCACCGCCATGGGGGCCGAGCATCCGGCCGTGGCCGCGGGGCTCGCCATTTCGGGCATTTTCGAGCTGGGGCCGATCCGCGACACCTATCTCAATGAGAAGCTCGGCCTGACGGATGAGGAGATTCTGAGCCTCTCGCCCATTCGCCGCCCGGTGGTGCAGAAACCCATCGCCATTGCCTATGGCAGCGCGGAACTGCCGGAGCTTTGCCGGCAATCGCGCGATTTTCATGCCATGCGTGCGGCGGCGCATGCGCCGGGGCCGCTGCTGCCGGTGGCCGCCGCCAATCACTTCACCATCCTCGAGGCGCTGCGCCGCCCCGGTGGCGCGCTGCTGCGGGCAGCGGCCGAATTGCTGCGATGAGCTGGCGGGATTTTGCCGGGCTGCGGGCGCATTACGCGGCCGGGGCTTCGCCGATGAAGGTGGCCGAGGAGGTGCTGGAGCGCATCGCCGCCTTTGCCGACCCTGCACTCTTCATCACCCAGGTGGCGCCCGATGCGCTGCGCGCCCGGGCCGGAGCCCTGACGGCGGAGGGGCCCTGCGGCCGGCCGCTCTGGGGCATTCCCTTCGTGGTGAAGGACAATATCGACTGTGCCGGCCTGCCCACCACCGCCGGCTGCCCCGATGCCGCTGTCATGCCAGCCGAGGATGCACCGGTGGTGCAGCGGCTTCTCGCCGCGGGGGCGCTGCTGGTTGGCAAGGTCAATCTCGACCAATTCGCCACCGGCCTGGTGGGGGTGCGCAGCCCGCATGGCACGCCGCGCAATGCGATTATGCCTGATTATGTTCCGGGTGGCTCCTCCAGCGGCTCGGCCACCGCTGTGGCCGCCGGCATCGCCGCCTTCTCCCTGGGCACCGATACTGCGGGCAGTGGCCGCATTCCGGCCGCGGCGCAGGAGCTGGTGGGGCTCAAGCCCAGCCTGGGCCTGCTGCCCACACACGGCGTGGTGCCGGCCTGCCGCAGCCTCGATTGCGTGAGCATATTTGCCCATGGCGTGGCGGATGCGACCGAGGTGCTGCAACTCGCCGCCGGCCCGGACGCGGCAGACCCCTATTCCCGCCCAGCACCGGCGCATTGGCGGGCATTGGGCGCCCCTGCCCCTTCCTGCCGAATCGCGGTGCCGCTGGCCGAACAGCTCAGCTTCGACACCGCCGATGACGCGGCCCGCTTTGCAGCAGCGATCGACACCTGCGCCGCGGCGGGTGCCACGATCATCCGGGTGGATATCGCACCGCTTTTGGCCGTGGCCCGCCGGCTTTACGAGGGCGCCTGGGTGGCCGAGCGCACTGAGGCCATCCGCGCGCGGGTGGAGCATGCACCCCAGACGCTGCACCCCATCACCCGCTGCATTCTGCAAGGCGGTCTCAACAAGCTGACCGTGGATGCCTTTGCCGATTTCCATGCCGCAGCCCAGGCGCGGCTGCATGCGGGGGGGATTTTCACCCAGGCTGATGCCCTGCTGCTGCCCACCCATCCGGGCCTGCCCAGCCTGGCCGATTTGCAGGCCGAGCCCATCGCCGCCAATTCGCGCCTGGGCACCTATACGAATTTCGTCAATCTCTGCGACCTCGCCGCTCTGGCGCTGCCCAATGGCCGGCGCGGCGATGGCGTGCCCTGCGGCATCACCCTGGTGGGAGCGGCCTTTTCCGAGGCCCGCCTGGCCGCGCTGGGTGCGGCTTTCATGGGCGAGACGCTGCCGCAGCCCGTGATCGGCGCCGAGGATATCGCGCTGTTCTGCATTGGTGCGCATATGTCGGGGCTGGGGCTGAACCACCAGGTGCTGCGCCATGGCGGGCGCTTCATCGCCGAGGGGCGGACCACCGAGGAATATCGCCTATTCGATATGGGGCCACGGCCGGGCATGCTGCGGGTGGCCGAGGGGGGTGTGGCCATTCTGGGTGAGGTCTGGGCCATTCCGGCGGCCTCGCTCGGCCCCTTCCTGGCGGAGATTCCACCGCCACTGGGCTTTACCCGGGTGCGGCTGGCGGATGGCTCCGCGCCGCTCGGCTTCATCGCCGAACCCGCAGGGCTGGCAGGCTTGCCTGACATTTCGGCACGCGGCGGCTGGCGGGCACATTTGGCGGCCAAAACCTAGGGCTAACCATCCAACAGGCTGCGGAAGAACGAAAAGCGCGGGGAAACAAGATCGAGGGGCTTTGCCCCTCGAGCACCCCAGCAGGAAACTCAGTTTCCTGCACCTTCGTTTTATTATTGATTTTGTTCATTTTTCTAGTGGGAGGGGCTAGCCTGCTAAAGCCCCGAGGTTTGGTCGGACCAGATGCCGCGCATAAGGAGATTGCTGATGGAAGTGAACAACCCCGAAGCCCTGGCCGGGCTGACTGACGCCTTCAACCGCTATGAGGTGGCACTCAACACCAATGACGTCGCGGTGCTGGACGAGATTTTTAAGGTGGCGCCGGAGACGGTGCGTTATGGGATCAACGAGCATCTCTATGGCCATGCCGAGATCGCGGCTTTCCGTGCCGCCCGTCCAGCCCAGGCTGAGCGGGCGCTGACCCGCACCATCATCACCACCTATGGGCCGGACCATGGCATTGCCTGGACCGAATTCACCCGCCCGGGCCTGACACGGGTGGGGCGGCAGACCCAGTCCTGGGTGCGCTTCCCCGGCGAAGGCTGGCGGGTGGTTGCAGCGCATGTGAGCCTCGCGGGCTGAGTTTCGCCCTCTGAGGGGCCGGGCTGGCAAGCGCCTGCCGGGCGTGACACCCTCTTTGCCATTATGATGAATGACCTGATGCAGGCGGTGGGCCTGCCGACCAGCTTGGCCGCCATGGCTCGCCTGACGGGGGAGGCGCCGGTGTTGCGCTCCTCCTTCAGGGTGGATGCGGCGGCCCAGGCCTCCATCGCCGCCAGCGGGCTGGCCGCGGCGGCACTGCATGCTGCCCGGGGGGCAGCGCTGCAGGCCGTGGCCGTGGATATGCGCCATGCCGCGGTGGAGTTCCGCAGCGAGCGACATCTTCGCCTCAATGGCGGCGAGGCTCATGAATCATGGGACTCCATCGCCGGCCTCTACCCCACGGCTGATGGCTTTGTGCGGCTGCATACCAATTTTCCCCATCATCGGGCGGGTATTTTGGCGCTTCTGGCCTGCGCGCCAACGCGCGAGGCGGTGGCGGGCGAATTGCTCACCCGCCGCAGCCTGGCATTTGAAACCGAGGCCACAGCGGCAGGGCTTTGCGTCTCCGCCCTGCGCAGCCATGCGCAATGGCTGGCGCATCCGCAAAGCGATGCCCTGGCGGCCCAGCCGCTTATCACCATCGAGCGCATTGGCGAGGCGCCGAAAACCCCGCTGCCCGCCGCCGCCGCACGCCCGCTGCAGGGCTTGCGGGTGCTCGATCTCACCCGGGTGATTGCCGGCCCGGTGGCCGGGCGCACCCTGGCGGCGCATGGTGCCGATGTGCTGCATATCACCGCGCCGCATCTGCCCAGCATTCCAGCACTGGTGATGGATACCGGGCGCGGCAAGCGCAATGCGGCCCTGGATTTGCGGCAGGATGGGGCGCGCTTCGCCGAATTGCTCACCGGCGCCGATGCCATGCTGCGCAGCTATCGCGAGGGCGCGCTGGCCTCCCTCGGCTTCTCGGATGAGCGCATGGCGGCGTTGCGCCCGGGCATCATCATTGGCCATCTCTCGGCCTATGGCGTGATGGGGCCATGGGGCGGCAAGCGTGGCTTTGACAGCCTGACCCAGACCGCAACGGGCATGAATGCCGATGAGGCCGCCGCCGCTGGCGATGCCCTGCCACGGGTTCTGCCCTGCCAGGCGCTGGACCATGCGAGCGGCTATCTTCTGGCCACCGGGGTGATGGCGGCGATGATCCGTCGGGCGGAGGAGGGCGGCTCCTGGCGGGTGAGGGTCTCACTGGCGCGCACGGGGATGTGGATTCGCAGCCTGGGCCGGATGGCGGATGGGTTTTCCGTTATTGAGCCCAGCCAGGAGAATATTGCCGACCTTCTGGAAACCCATGCCAGCGACTTTGGCGAACTGACCGCCGTGCGCCATGCCGCCTTGCTGCAGGAGACGCCCGCGATGGAGGGCCCGGCCATGAAACTGGGCAGCAGCCCGGCGACGTGGCTGGGCTGATGGCAGAGGAAACCGCGAAAGGGCTTCGCCCCATAGGCGCTATCCCACCAGGGTCGACATATATCTCGGATTCCTTGCCGGATCTCTGACATTTTTGAAACCCTGCTCCGTTGGCAAGGGCGCACCACACAGGCCTTAATATTATAATCACACAATAAAACGATCTAAATAAAAAATAATGTCCAAAAATCAATTATTAAACGAAGGTGCAGGAAACTAAGTTTCCTGCTGGGGTGCTCGAGGGGCAAAG